>NZ_JBEHWS010000013.1:0-123554 GCF_040239565.1 Fulvimarina thalattae | reverse complement strand
TTCCGAACTCGGCCGTGAAACGCGCCAGCGCCTATGATACTTCGTCTCAAGACGCGGGAAAGTCGGTCGCCGCCAGGTCCGCCAAACGCAGAACAAAAAACCTTCTTCACAACAACAACAACAACAAAACTCAGAACAAACGAAAGCCCCGCCGCAAAAACGGACGGGGCTTCTATGCGTTCGGGGGTAGAGGAAATGCCAGCCCCGGCGGCTGACCACGGTGCAGCGGCTATCTTGAACCGGACGCCCGGAGGCCTCCTCGCTTCCAATACGGACCCCCTCGACCTCGCCCGGTATATGCGCGACATAGGCGCAAACGCGCTTTGCCCTATGGTGCAAAGCCGAAACCATGTTCAAGAGGTACGCGATCCATGTCGAAAATACCCGCCACCGTCATCACCGGATTCCTGGGCGCGGGCAAGACGACGCTTATCCGCAACATGCTGGCAGATGCCGGCGGTCGTAAGATCGCGTTGATCATCAACGAATTCGGCGATCTTGGCGTCGATGGCAACATTCTCACCGGCTGCGGGATCGAGACCTGCACTGAGGACGACGTCGTCGAGCTGACCAATGGCTGCATCTGCTGCACGGTGGCCGACGACTTCATCCCGACCATGACCAAGCTTCTCGCTCGGGAAGAGAAGCCCGATCATATCGTGATCGAGACGAGTGGACTTGCACTGCCGCAGCCGCTCGTCGCCGCGTTCAACTGGCCTGAGGTGAAGACGAACGTGACCGTCGACGGCGTCGTGACCGTGGTCGATGCGGCGGCCGTCGCAGATGGGCGTTTGTCGGACGACGAAGAGAAGGTGGCCGCCCAGCGCGCGGCCGACGAGAGCCTCGACCACGACAATCCGCTGGAAGAGCTGTTCGAGGACCAGCTGCGCGCGGCCGACCTCGTGGTTCTCAACAAAGCGGATCTGATCGACCTCGGCGCGCTGGAAAAGGTGCGCTCGGAGATTGCAGCCAAGACCGGGCGCACCGTGCGCACGGTTGTAAGCGAAAACGGTAAGCTGCCGACGGACGTGCTTCTGGGCATCGAGGCGGGGACGGAAAACCTGATCATCGACCGCAAGTCCCATCACGAGATGGAGCATGAAATCGGCGAGCCTCACGAGCATGACCACGATGAGTTCGAGAGCTTCGTCGTCGATGCGGGGTCGCTTGCCGATAGGGATGCTTTCGAAGCTGCGCTTCCGGCGCTCATCGCGCGGCATGACATCCTGCGCCTGAAGGGGTTTGCAGACGTTCCGGGCAAGAGGATGCGGCTCGTCGTCCAGGCGGTGGGCAAGCGGCTCGAGACTTATTTCGACCGGCCGTGGAAGTCTGACGAGATGCGTGAGACGAAGCTTGTCGTCATCGGGCTGCATCACGATCTCGATGCGGCAGCACGCGATGAGATCACGAACGAGCTGAATGCGATCGTCTCGGGAGAGGCGCGCCAAGCCGCGGAATAAGCGGTTCGACACATGCATCTTCTTCTCGCCCAGAAAGGAACGATCGACGACGGTGGTGAGGCGGTCGATCTCGGCCAGTCGCCGGCCGATGTGGTCTTCCTGACGGCGGCCGATACCGAAATCGCGAGCCTCGCGGGTGCCGCTCGGCGGCTTGGTGACGAGGCGCCCACGTTGCGTCTGGCCAATTTTCTGCGGCTCAAGCATCCGATGTCCGTCGATGCTTATATCGAGCGCACGGCGGGTCATGCGAAGCTCATCGTCTTGCGGCTGCTCGGCGGGCGCGCCTATTGGCCCTATGGGCTCGATGCGCTCCATGCGGCGGCGAAAAAATCCGGCGCGAAGCTCTGCGTGCTGCCGGGTGACGACAAGCCGGATGCCGGACTCGATGAATACGACATGCTGGAGCCGTCGGAGCGCGCGCAACTTTGGCGCTATCTCATCGAGGGCGGCGCTGAAAACGCCGACAGTTTCCTGCGCGGCTGCAGGGCAGTGCTCGACGGATCGGAGATGCCCGAGGATGCACGACCGCTCCTGAAGGCGGGTCGGCTGGGATTGGCTCGAGGCGGCCATCGACAAGATAAACCCCGCGCTGCCATCATCTTCTACCGGGCTCTCGTCCAGAGCGGGCAGACACAGGCCATCGAAGCCTTGGCGCGGGCTTTGGCGGAAGCCGGGGTTGATACCGAGGCGATTTTCGTCTCCAGCCTCAAGGACGCGGTTTCTATCGAGACCGTACGCGGGCTGTTCGCAGAGAACCCGCCGGATGTCGTCGTGAATCTCACCGGTTTCGCGGTGTCCTCGCCGGGCGCGGAGCGCGAACCGACCGTGCTGGAAGAAAGCGGCGCCTTCGTCATGCAGGCGGTGCTCGCAAGTGGCGATGCGAAGGCCTGGGAGGCGTCAAGCCAGGGCCTTTCGGCGCGTGATCTTGCGATGAGCGTTGCGTTGCCGGAGGTTGATGGCCGGGTTCTCTCACGCGCGATTGCCTTCAAGACCGCTGGCGAATGGGACGATCTCACCGAGACCGATATCGTCGCGCATAGGCCGGTCGCCGACCGGGTCGAGTTCGTCGCGGCCCTTGCTGCACGCTGGGCGCGATTGCGTGGGAAGGCTAATGCCGAGAAGCAGATCGCTCTGGTCCTAGCCAATTATCCGAACCGCGACGGGCGGCTTGGCAACGGCGTGGGGCTCGATACGCCGGCTGGTACGATCGAGGTGCTGCGGGCGATGGGAGCGGCGGGCTATGCGGTCGGCGATATCCCTGCCGATGGCAATGCGCTGATCGATCATTTGATGGCTGGTCCGACGAACGCCGGTACAGACGCGCGCGAAATTCGAGAGACGCTCTCGCTTGCGGATTATCGTGCCTTTTTCGAAACGCTTTCCGAAGCGGTCCGCGTCCGAGTGACGGAGCGCTGGGGTGAGGCGGAGGCCGATCCGTTCGTCGTCCGGCATGAGGAAACGGACGCGTTCGTCCTGCCGATCACCCGCATCGGCAACACGCTCCTCGGCATCCAGCCGGCCCGCGGCTACAATATCGATCCGAAGGAGACCTACCACTCGCCGGATCTCGTGTCGCCGCACAGCTACATCGCTTTCTATGCCTATCTGAGGACGAAGGCCGATGCGGATGCGGTCGTGCATATGGGCAAACACGGCAATCTCGAATGGCTGCCGGGCAAGGCGCTGGCGTTGTCCACGGATTGCTTTCCGGAGGCCGTATTCGGGCCAATCCCGCATCTCTATCCTTTCATCGTCAACGATCCGGGCGAAGGGACGCAGGCCAAGCGCCGAGCGAGCGCGGTGATCGTCGATCATCTGACACCGCCGCTTACCCGCGCCGAGACCTACGGAGACCTCAAGGACCTCGAAGCGCTCGTCGACGAATACTACGAAGCTTCGGGCACCGATCCCCGCCGGCTGGCGCTGCTGAAGCCGCGCATTCTCGATCTCGTGCGCGATATCGGCCTCGATCAGGATGCCGGGATTGGCGGGGACGAAGGCGACGAGACCGCGCTGGAAAAGCTCGACGCCTATCTCTGCGATCTGAAGGAGATGCAGATTCGCGACGGGCTCCACATCTTCGGCAAGGCGCCGGAGGGCCGGCTTCTCACCGATCTCACGGTAGCGCTTGCGCGGCTGCCCCGCGGCCACGAACTGGCGGAGGGCTCGCTTCACCGGGCGATTGCGGCGGACTTGCTGGGTGAGACCGATTTCGATCCACTGGATTGCGATATGGCGCGGCCATGGGAAGGGCCGTATCCACAGCAACTCCAAAGGATATCCACCGATCCGTGGCGGACGAACGGCGACACGATCGAGCGGATCGAACTCTTTGCAGCGCAGCTGGTCGCGGGCGAGGTGCGCCCGGAAGGAATGCCGCAGACGGCGGCAATCCTGGCTGATATCCACAGCCGGCTGATGCCTTCCGTCGAGGCCTGTGGACGCGCGGAGATCGACGGACTGTTGACCGGGCTTTCAGGCCGGTTCGTCCAGCCGGGTCCGTCCGGAGCGCCGACGCGGGGGCGGCCGGATGTGCTACCCACGGGCCGGAACTTCTTTTCGGTCGATACCCGCGCAGTGCCCACGGAGGCAGCGTTCGAGCTCGGGCGAAAATCAGCGGAACTGCTCGTCACGCGGCACATGCAGGACCATGGCGACTATCCGCAGAGCATCGGGCTCACCGCCTGGGGCACGTCGAACATGCGCACAGGCGGCGACGACATCGCGCAGGCGCTCGCGCTGATCGGCGTGACGCCTGAATGGGATCGCGCCTCGCGTCGGGTGACCGGCTTTCGCGTGCTGACGCTCGCCGAGCTCGGTCGTCCTCGCGTCGATGTCACCCTGCGGATTTCCGGTTTTTTCCGCGATGCCTTTCCTGACCAGATCGCGCTCTTCGACCGAGCGGTGCGGGCCGTCGCAGCGCTGAACGAAGACGAAGAGGACAACCCGATCGCGGCGCGGATTGCGGCCGAAAAGAAAGAGCTGATCGCCTCCGGGACGAGTGAAGACGAGGCCGCGAAGCGTGCAGGCTTCCGAGTCTATGGCTCCAAGCCTGGCGCTTACGGGGCAGGGCTTCAGGCGCTGATCGACGAAAAAGGCTGGGACACGGCCGCCGACCTCGCCGAGAGCTATCTTGAATGGGGCGGTTACGCCTATGGCCGCGATGCGGAAGGCGCGCCGGAGCGCGAAGGCTTCGAAAGGCGCCTCGCTGGCATCGATGCTGTGGTCCAGAATCAGGACAATCGCGAGCACGATCTCCTCGATTCCGACGACTATTACCAGTTCGAGGGCGGGATGACAGCCGCCGCGGAGCATCTCTCCGGCGCGCGGCCCGCCATCTATCACAACGATCATTCGCGGCCCGAGCGCCCGATTATCCGGGCGCTGGACGAGGAGATCGGTCGGGTGGTGCGCGCCCGCGTCGTCAATCCGAAATGGATCGCCGGCGTCATGCGGCATGGCTACAAGGGCGCTTTCGAGATCACGGCGACGGTCGACTACATGTTCGCCTTCGCGGCTACGACCGGGGCGGTGAAAGACCATCATTTCGATGCCGTCTACCGGGCCTTCGTCCTCGATCCCGAGGTGCGGGCCTTCATGGAAGAGAACAATCGTAACGCCTTTGCGGAGATGGCAGACCGGCTGGCTGAGGCGATCGAGCGTGGATTGTGGACGCCGAAGAGCAATTCCGCACGAGCAGAGCTCGGGGAGATCACTCGCGAACGAAGAACCGCCGTAGCTTCCGACAGCGAGACGGCCGGTGCCTGAGGAAAAGCCCCTCTCGCTGCCGGAAGGCATCGTCCGCGTGACCGCCGACAATCCGGGCCCGATGACCTTCAAGGGTACCAACAGCTATGTCGTCGGAAACGCCGATGTGTGTGTCCTCATTGATCCTGGGCCGGAAGATGAGGCCCATCTTGGCGCCCTGTCTGAGGCAGTCGGTTCTCGCTGCGTCGAAGCGGTGATGCTTACCCACAGGCACGGCGATCACAGCGGCCTCGTTACGAGCGCCCGCAAGCGTTTCGACGCACCGCTTCTTGCAGCGTCGTCGCCCGATATCGCCTATCAGGCCTCGGTCGATTTCTCCGCGCTCCATCCCGACCGCCCGCTTGCGGATGGCGAAGCACTCGATCTCGCCGGCCATCGGATAGAGGTCGTCGGGACTCCTGGACACACGTCGGATCACCTGGCCTTCGCTCTGCCATCGCTTGGCATTCTTTTGACCGGCGACCATGTGATGGGCTGGTCGACGACCGTCGTCATCCCGCCGGATGGCTCCATGCGCCAGTATCGCGATTCGCTGCGAAAGCTGATGGATCGCGATGATGCAATCTATCTGCCGGGGCACGGCGATCCGATCGAGCGACCAAGCCGGCTCGTGCGGAATTTTCTCAATCACCGCCGTCAGCGCGAGGAGATGATTCTTGCCAGTCTGAGAGAGGCTCCGGCGACAATTTCGGACCTTGTCGCGCGCCATTATCCGGGTGCTGAGGGCGGGCTGGCGGTCGCGGCGGGCTATTCGGTGAAGGCCCATCTGGTCGAGCTTTTCGAGAGCGGGGTTGTGGCTGGCCCGGACCCGCATAGCAGCGATGGGCCGTTCCTGATCGACTAACGGCCTCTGCTCGTGGCGTCGTCGTTTTTTGAGCCGTCCACCGATAAGTATCGGCACGGTTTATGCCTTCCTTAAAAACTCTGCGGCATTCTCCCCTTCGAACTTCTCCTCGAAGTGAGGCGGAAGGGCCTGTTGCGCCCTGCCTGTCTCGCGAATGGCATGAAGAGTGTTGCGTATGGTGTTTTTAGCGAGCGAGGCAGCGACGGGATCGAGCACCGGTTCCGGCTTGCGGACCGGGAGCGTGACTCCGCCGCTCGATGGCATGCAGGCCCAGCAGCCCTTCGCGGGCTTGAAACGAAGGCATTGGAACAGTGCCCTTCTGACGGGCGCGCTTCTGGCCTCGGTCGCAACGCCCGTGATGGCCGCCGCCGATATGAGCGGCGCGATCGTCGCGGCGCCGCTTTTTCTGGCGGGTATCGCGGTCGCGGCGGCTTCGCTGTTCGGTTCTTCGGGCACAGCGAGTGATAAGCGCGAAAATGCGAAGACGCATGTGTCCGAGGCAACGAGCGGCGCCGCCCTCCCGCTCGCCGATCTTTTCGAAGCTTCGGCCTATGTCGTTTCGTCCGCCGGCTGCATCATCAACTGCAACCGGGCAGGTCAGGGCCTGACGGATGACCTCGCCGTGCGCGCCGGTCCGCCCGTCTTCTTCGATCTTCTTGATGCGGCGAGCCGCTCGACCGCAATGGCTGCATTGCGCGAGCGTTCGGCCAAGCCTGTGACCGTGCGCCTCCGCACCCGCGAAAGCCGGCTTCTGCATATCCTGCCGCTCGACGGCGACGCCAACGTTCTGGCCGTGCTGAGCCAAGCTCCCGACAAGACTGGCGAACCGGCCGAACCGGAGCCGGGCCGTCTCTCCGAGGCGATGCTCGCGATGGTCAGTCATGAGCTTCGCACGCCGCTCAATGCCATCATCGGGTTTTCCGGCATTCTGGAAAACGAGCTCTTCGGCGCACTCGGCTCGGATAAGCAACGCGAATATGTGGGCCTGATCCAGAGCTCGGGGCGCCATCTTCTTTCCGTGGTGAACGACATCCTTGACGTCTCGAAGATCGAGGCGGGCGCCTATCAGCTGCATTGCGAGCATTTTCTGCTCGATGAGGTCGTCGAAGAGGCTAGCGCCATGGTGCGCTGCCAGGCGGACGAGAAGGGCATCGCGATCGAAGTCGAAAGCCCTGCCGGCGGCACGACGATCCACGGCGATCGCCGCGCGCTCAACCATATGTTGGTCAACCTGCTCGCCAATGCGGTGAAGTTCACAGACTCAGGCCGCGTTACGCTTTCCTGGGAGCGCGCCGGACGCGATCTGAAGCTGAGCGTTTCGGATACCGGAATCGGCATTGCCGCCGATCAGATCGGCAAGCTCGGAAAGCCCTTCGTCCAGGCCTCCTGCGGCATGTCCCGCCGTTACGAGGGCACCGGCCTCGGGCTCGCCTATGTGCGCGGCATGTGCGAGCTGCACGGCGGTGTCATGACCATCACCAGCACGGAAGGGAAGGGGACGCAGGTCATGCTCGACATGCCGCTCGTGCCCCGCCAGGCCGCCACCCTCGAAGACAAAAACATCGTAGCGTTGAACCATGCCCGTCATTCGAAGAACCCCGGTGTATCCCATGTCCCGCAGCGCCGTTCGGCCTAATGGCATGGCCGTGTTCTCGGGCCGTGTTCTCGGCGGTCTGAGAACAGGGCTTCTGAAGGGCGCGCACGTCCTGCGGACCAATCCCGGCGTCTCGCTGGGAACGGCGGCTTTCGGCCTCTTCTTCATCTGGGTTTCGGGCAACGCGCTCTTTGCGCAGTCCGAGCATCATCACTCGCCGCTGATCGTGACTCGCGGCATGCCGGGGCCCAGCCTCGATGCGGCGACGAACGAAGCGGACCCGCTGCTTGCAGAACTCCAGCAGGCACTGGCGCGAACCGGACACTACAACAGGTCCATCGATGGCCGCTTCGGACCCGGGACGCGCGCTGCAATCGAACGCTTCCAGCGCGAAAACGGTCTTTCCGTTGATGGCCGTCCGTCGCCAGATCTATTGAGGGAGGTCAAGGCCGTCGGAGCTTATGCGGCGCCGCGCCCATCGTCGAAGCCGACCGACTGGACGGACGCCGAGGAATTCGAGATCGCCGAGACGCCGGACGGGCGCAGCAGCCGCGTGATCCAGGATGTCGACCAGGTTTCGTCGATCATCGAACTCGAACGGGCCGAGGCTTTGAACGAAGAGGATCTGGTTCGGAAAATTCAGACAGGTCTCACTGCGATCAATCTCGCAACGCTTGAAGCCGACGGTATCCCTGGCGCGCGCACAAAGGCCGCGATTCGCGAATTCGAACAGGTCGAGGGGCTCGACGTCACCGGCGAGCCCGACCTCGATCTGCTCCAACGCCTCGTACAGGTTGGCGCATTTTCGGGCTGACCGAAAGGCCATCTGCCGGCTGGCGTCGCGCCCAATCGAGGGGTAGAGGGACGCCATGCGGATCACCAGCGACCTCTTCGTCTCCCAACTCACGCGCCGCGTCTTCAACGATGGCGGGTTTGCCGCCGTCGAGCGCAAGGGCGCGGAAGAGGCAGGCGCGATCTATATCGTGACGCGAAACCGACTGGGTGAGGTGACTCTCTACGCACCGGCCTTCCAGAGTCTCGTCGAGGAGAGCGGCACCCGCGCGTTTGTTCGCGAGCCCCTGACGGACGAGGAGGCGTTCAAGGCGCGGTTCGAGCGCGAGGCGCGGTTTGACCCCGATTTCTGGCTGGTGGAGATCGAGACGAATGAGCCAGAAAAGTATCTCGATATTGTCGAGGGGTGATTTGAATCGACGACAGGAAGCGGTGGCCTTAGTTAAAAGTCGCGTCGTCGCGGCCGGGGTTGAGGCGGCTGGTTGCCTATTTTCCAAAGGCGTTCAGTATTCATTTAAACAAGTAAAATAAAACCGGTATTTTTATGAATCTCGACGCCTATGACGGTCAGTTACCGAGTGCCGGGCGGCGAATTTTTCTGGTTTCAATCGTCGTTGCCATGGTCCCGATAGGCGCGATCTTTGGAAACGTTGTTGCAAGGCTTATAGAGTTGAGTGGAGCAATCGATCCAGGAACATTATCGTTCGAATTAAGCCCTATGACGGCAGCTCTTGCCTTAGCTTTCACGTGGACGGTCGCTATAACGGTGGAATTCGCTGGCGAATCTCTACGACGTCTTGTCAGGCGTCACGATCGGTTTCTTAGAGATCGTCTGCCGGAGGATCGGACAGATGCGCAATTTGAGGCCGTTAAGACGCAGTTCACAAATTTCTACATCGGAATAACATTGGTAGGCCTTTTCTTCATCACACCGCAATTTACGTTTGCGGGCTTCGATAATTTTGCGTGGCTTCTATGGATAACGTGTGTTTTATTTTTGGTTGTACCCTTTGTTCTTGATTGTCGCCAATACGATTATTCCATAGCAAAGGTCGTCTCTAGTCAGGCGCCAGTATGGGCTATCCTCGGTTTCACATTGACGCTTGCACTTTGAGCTTCCTCGAAACGGCGCCTGCTCGAAATTTGTAGCTTGCAACACAATCCCAATGTGCTCTTTTCAAAAGAAAAACTACGAGAGAAGCTCTTCCCGATCTCGGAACCCCTCCAGCGCCTCAGGATTTGCCAGAGCCTCGATGTTCTTCACCTCGCGGCCCTCGACCACCTCTTTGACTGCAAGCTCAACGATCTTGCCGGACTTGGTGCGCGGGATGTCCTCGACCGCCAGAATCTTCGCCGGAACGTGGCGCGGAGAGGCTCCATCCTTCACGGCCTTCTTCAGGCGCTTGATCAGCTCCTCGTCCAGTTCCGCACCCTTGGCCGTCCGCACGAAGAGGACGACGCGCTGGTCGTCGTCCCAGGACTGGCCGATGCAAATCGCTTCGGCGATCTCGTCGAACTGCTCGACGATGTTGTAGATTTCCGCCGTGCCGATGCGCACGCCTTGCGGGTTCAGCGTGGCATCCGAGCGACCATGGATGATGATGCCGTCGTTCTCGGTCCATTCGGCAAAGTCGCCATGGGCCCAGATGTCCTCGAACTGCGAGAAATAGGCATTGTGATAGCGCTCGCCGCTCTCGTCGCCGAAGAAGTAGATCGGCATGGACGGAAAGGCCTTCGTGCAGACGAGCTCGCCCTTCTCGCCGCGAACGGATTTGCCGTCGAGGTTCCACACATCCACCGCCATGCCGAGACCGGGGCCCTGGATTTCGCCCTCGTGAACCGGCAGCCATGGCACGCCCAGCACGAAGCATGAGACGATATCCGTGCCGCCCGAGATCGAGGCGAGATGAACGTCCGACTTGATGCTCTCGTAGACAAAGTCGAAGCCTTCCGGAGAGAGCGGCGAGCCCGTCGATGTCAGCATCTGCATCGCGGAAAGATCGTGCGTGTCCTTCGGCTTCAAGCCGGCATTGCGCACGGCGTCGATGAACTTGGCGCTGGTACCGAGAAAGGTGAACTTCTCTTCGGCCGCATAGTCGAAAATGACGTTGCCGTCGGGATAGAAGGGCGAGCCGTCATAGAGCATCATCGTCGCGCCATTGGCGATGACCGAAACCAGCCAATTCCACATCATCCAGCCGCAGGTGGTGAAGTAGAAGACCCGGTCGCCGTCCCCGATGCCGCAGTGAAGCTGGTGCTCCTTGCGGTGCTGAAGCAACGTGCCGCCGGCCGAGTGGACGATGCACTTGGGAACGCCTGTCGTACCCGACGAAAACATGATGTAGAGCGGCGCGTCGAACGGCATCGTCTCGAAGACAATCTCGCCGGCCTCGAAACCTGACAGGAAACCATCCAACGTGGTTCCGTTCACGGCCGAGCCTGCCACCTCGTCCGCCTTCCCGACATAGGGGATCACGACGGTCGCCTTCGGCTCAAGAGCCTTGGTGATCGGCCTCAGCTTCTCCGCGACCTCGATCGTCTTGCCGTTATAATAATAGCCATCGCAGACGAAAAGGAGCTTCGGCTCGATCTGTCCGAAACGATCGAGGACGCCGCGCTCCCCGAAGTCGGGCGAGCAGGAGGAAAAGACGGCCCCGATGGAAGCGGTTGCCAGCATCACCGCGACAGTTTCCGGCATGTTGGGAAGCATTGCCGCGACCCGGTCGCCCTTGGTGACACCAGCCGCACGCATCGCCTGGGCGAGGCGCGAGACGAGTGCGTGGAGTTCGTCCCAGGAGAGGCGGCGCTTTACCTTGTCCTCGCCGCGAAACACGATTGCATCTTCGCTGCCGCGTTTCGCCAGCAGGTTTTCGGCGAAGTTCAGACGGGCTTTGGGAAAGAAGCGGTCCTTTCGCATCGAGCCGGTATCGCTCAGAACCGTGTCGCCTTTGTCGCCGATCGTATCGGAGAAATCCCAGACAAGGTCCCAGAAGGCCGCGCGATCTTCGACTGAGAAGGCGTGCAGGGCGTTGTAGTCGTCGAACGTCCGGCCATTCGCAGCCGCGGCCCGATCGGCGAATTTCGTCATCGGATGATGCTTCAACCGATCCTTCGACGGCTCCCAAAGGCGCTTTCCGCTCATGACGCTCCCCAATCGATCCAATGTTTCTCCGCGGTCAAGGCGGCCATGTTCATGCCATGAGGCTGTCGCAAGAAGCGTGACAAGACACCAGGTGCCGCGACCAGAATGCGGTAAACCCGTTCTAGTGGCGTTGCCGCAAAAAGAAACGTGTGTCGGTCAGACGATCGGTAAACAGTGCCTTGCTGGCAGGGCCCTGTTCGACGAAACCAACCAAGGAGCCGCATGCGCCGGATCCCCTTCAAACGAACATTGATCTGGGGCGTTTCCGCGTTTCTGCTGCTTGTTGCCGTCCTGGCGTTGGTGCCGCGTTTCGTCTTGGCCTCTGATGGCGCCAAGCGCGAACTCGTCATGCGGATCGAGGCCATGACCGGCGCGCCCGTCGAGATATCCGGGCCCATAACCTATTCCGCGTTGCCAAGGACCCGTCTCGTCGCGGATCGCATTGCCATCGGCGAGGGTGTCGACATCACGATTGATCGCATCGTCGCCGATTTCGATCCGGTCGATGCGCTGTTCGGTCGGGCCAGAATCGCGCGGATCGTGCTCGTGCGCCCGGAGCACCAGACTGAAATCGCACAGGACAGCGTCGCCGCGAACAAAACCAATGGCACGCTAGTCGCGGCTACATCGGAAGCTGCCGAGAATGAAGCTCCTCGGCGGAGCGCCGCCCAGATGATCGCAGGCCTCGAGGATCTCGCACGCAGTGCGATTGAGCGCCTCGACCAGCTTCAGATCCTCGAAATCCGCAATGGCGTCTGGCGACCGGGTGAAGATGAATTCGGTCCCACCGGAATCAGCAATGCCAATCTGACGATCACGCGTTCATCCAGCCGGAGTGCGTTCCGTATGGTCGGCGGGTTCACTTGGAACGGGCAGCCCGCCGATATCGACATGCGCGTTGATTCGACCACCAACCTTCGCGACGGCGGACGAAGCGACGTATTGCTGGCCCTTTCTTCCCCGCCGCTTGCGCTCGATTTCGACGGCATGATGGACTTCGGGCCAGTGACCCGCCTCGAAGGCCGGTTCGAAGGCCGTGGCGATTCCTTCGCGACGACGGCTGCCTGGCTTTCGAACGCCGACTACCAGATTCCCCGGCTCGGGGCCGTGAGTCTGACAGGCAATCTCAGCCTTGCCGGCCGCAGGCTTGCAGTGACCGATGCGGAACTGCGTCTTGCCGGGAGTTCCGGCGTCGGCGCTATCGAATACGATCTCGACGCCGATCGTCTTGATGGCACTCTGGCCTTCGAAACACTCGATCTCACGCCAGTCGCACAGGCGATCGTGCCGATGCCTGCGGGTCCGTTCGGTTTCGCCCGGCCGATTGAGGCCAAATTCGCGCAATCTGCGGATGTCGCCCTTCGCGTGTCGGCCAATCAGGCGAATTTCGGCACTCTGGCCTTCTCCGATGTAGCAGCCGTGATCGCCGTTGCAGACGGTGATGTATCGCTCGAACTGGGCGATGCGACCCTTTATGGGGGGCGTGCCTTCGGCCGGATCGCCTTGTCCGACAAGGCCTTGCCGTGGATCAACGGCGAGTTGAGCGGCTTCGGGATCGATCTTGCGAGCCTGTCCTCCGCCATCGGCGGTGCGATGGTGAACCTGTCCGGCTCCGGCGAATTCCACGCGAGCCTGTCGACGCCGGCCAAGGACTGGCGAATGATCACGAGGCGTGCCGAAACCGAGGTTTCCCTGACCGCAGGCAATGGAACGCTTAGCGGTTTCGATCCGTCGGTCTTCTCAGAATCCGGCAACAGTTCGATCTACAACGGATTTACCGGCGGTTCTCTGCCATTCGAGACGCTTAACGCACAGGTGCGGACGCTCGGCCCCGAGCTTTCGATTGAGTCATGGTCGATGGACAACGGAAATTACCGCCTCGAAGCCAAGGGCGAGGCGCTGTTGAGCAGCGGAGAGCTGACAATCGAGGGCACGTCGGAAGCGCTCTCGCAAACGGCCTCGGTCAGCAAATCCAGCGAGGAATTCACGGAGCCGAAACCAATTCCCTTTACAGTTGAGGGAACCTGGCCCGATCCGCGTGTTGTGACCGGAACGCCGCAGCGTTCCCGACGCGAGAGTGGAAATCTGGCGCCGTAACCCTGCAGGGTGTTTCGCTTCGATATGGCTCGTTTCCCTTCGCTGATCGCCTTTGCCTTTTGCTTGTCCTTTGAAGCCGGATTGGCTCACGCTGCGGAGCCTTCGGCTGAGCGCTGCGCAGAGGAATTCCACGCATCCTTGAAGGGGGAGCCTGCAAAGGCGTTCGCCGCGATCAAGCCCTTGCGCGACGTGGCGCGGGGCGGCGATGAAAGACTGCCCGGACGATTGCTTTTCGGCGTTTCTGGCCTTCACCGTGTTGGTAACGAGGTTCAGGCACTTCGGATCGCGACGACGCTCGCAAAGGGGCAGGGGCGCCCGGCCTGGGTCTCCAGCGCCAACAGCCGCTGGATCGTCGATCGCCTGATCACCGATCTCACCGATTTCATGGATCAGGGTCCGTCGCCCTATCTCTGCGGCGGCGTCGAAAATTATATCGCCACGCTGCGCAACTACCTCGATCAGGTCTCGACCGGTGGCGGTCGCTCCCTGGAAGAGGTGAGGGCGGCGCAGGCCGATCGGACGCGAGACAGTATCGAGATGGCGCGTACCGTCATGCAGCCCGTGCCCACGCCACGCTACGCGCCTGATCTTCGTCCGATCGCAGTCGTGACGCCGGCTCTGGAAAGCCATCCAAGCTTCACGCTTCGGCGCGGCTTCGACGACATGCGCCTGATGCTTCCCGTTGCGACCATAAAGCAGAGTTCGTGGGATAAGACGGTCTACGGTCCTCGGATCGATCCTGGTCTGCCGCTCAAGTCCCGAACCGAAATGCCGCTCGATACGGTTCAGGACCGGCTCGCCGCAATCGACGCCCTGATGGCTGCCGCTGTCGAAGGCGATTTCCTCGTCAAGATTGCTGTCCGAACGCCAACAGGTGACGAAGACAGCCTAAAAGACTACCGCCCAGTCCTCAGCAGACTCGAAGATTTAAGGCCAATTCTCTTCGGTGACGACGCCCGGATCGCCGATCCATTGGTCCGCCGCACTCTCGTCGCGGCGATGTCCGAAATTGAAATCCTCGACTATCTTGCCCATGCGGCGCGCGACGATGCCGATCCACTGCTCGCGGCCATTGAAACGACGTTCGACGCCATCCTCGAAGCACGAGAGAGGGCGCTCGCCAAAGCTAGCGGCTGACACGCGGATAAAACGCTCTCGCATTCGCGCATCGATATGGTATCGGCTGAGCGATTGTCCGATGCCGACGAGGAGCGTCTTCCATCGCCGTTCTAGAAGACATTGCTCCTCCGCGGTTGCAGCGGGCCGAAGGTTCGGCTCGGGTCGAACTCGGTGTTTCCGATGGTCGAACCCGGCTGCGCAATCTGCATCAGGCGGGCTGCCTCAAATTCCGCTTTCCACGCCATGCCGATGGCCGCTCGGAAGCAATCGCAATCAACACGTCCGGCGGCCTGACGGGGGGCGACCGTCTGGATTACGGCGTGAGCCTCGGCACGAGCGCTGCCGCAACCATGACCACCCAGGCCTGCGAACGGGTCTATCGATCCCATTCGAACGACGCTGTTCTGAAGACCAGGCTTCGGGTCGGAGCCGATTCATCGCTGGCCTATCTCCCGCAGGAGACGATTCTCTTCGATGGCGGCCGGCTGAGCCGGACATTGGAGGTCGAGGCCGAATCCACCTCACGTTTTCTGCTTCTCGAACCTGTCATCCTCGGTCGCGAGATGATGGGCGAGCGGGTCGAGACCGGTGCCCTGCGCGATCGCTGGCGCATTCGTGTCGACGGCCGGCTCGTCTTCGCCGATGATCTTGCGCTTGATGGACGCATTTCGGAGATGGCGGAAACGCGCGCCGGGCTCAACGGTGCGCGCGCCTTCGCGACTATTCTGATGAAGGCGCAGATGATCGAGTCGCATCTAGCTGGTGCGCGCGACATCGTCGGCGATATGGGAGGCGCCAGCCTAATAGGTGAGCTTCTCGTTGTGCGCCTTGTCGAAAAAAGCGGCTTTCGCTTAAGAAAACGGCTTGTTCCCTTGCTCGAAACGCTAGGCGAGGCCCCGTTGCCGCTAGTATGGTCTCTCTGAGACTCTTGGAAAACAGGATGCCCGAACGATGCAATTGACCCCCCGGGAAAAGGACAAGCTGCTCGTCGCAATGGCTGCGATCGTCGCGCGTAAGCGTCTCGAGCGCGGCGTAAAGCTCAATCATCCCGAAGCCGTGGCGCTGATCACGGATTTTGTGGTCGAGGGGGCGAGGGACGGCCGGGCGGTCGCGGACTTGATGGAAGCCGGTGCCCACGTCGTCGGGCGCGATCAGGTGATGGAGGGTATCGCCGAGATGATCCACGACGTGCAGGTTGAGGCGACCTTCCCGGATGGGACGAAACTCGTCACGGTACACGAGCCGATCCGGTAGAAGGTTTTCGAGGACCTTCCAGGCAAGAGGCGATTTCCATGAAAATGCTGTCCCGCCAGGAGACCATCGATGCTCTTCCGTTCGAGGCGCTCATCGCGGCCATCGACGAAGGCTTTCGTGAAGACGTGGTTTCGCCTCTCCGCCATCATCATGCGATGACCAATGCAGAGCGGAGCGACGACACGCTTCTGCTGATGCCTGCCTGGCAGAACACCGACTGGGGCGGGATCAAGCTCGTCAACGTCCATCCGGGCAATAGCGAGTTCGGCATTCCCGCAGTTTCCTCGACCTATGTCCTGTTCGACCGCAAGACCGGCGAGCACAAGCTGATTCTCGACGGCGGCGAACTCACGGCACGCCGCACGGCGGCAGCTTCGGCTCTGGCGGCCAAGCGTCTCGCCCGGCCGAACGCATCCCGGCTTCTCGTCGTTGGCGCCGGGCGCGTCGGATCGAATATCGCCCACGCCTATAGGGCGGCTTTTCCGATCGAAGAGGTTGAGGTCTGGAGCCGCACGAAAAAGAGTGCCGCGCGCCTCGCCGCCAGCCTGAGCGAGGCCGGTATCGCGGCAACGGCCGTGACCGAACTGGAAGATGCCGTCGCGCGCGCCGACATCGTCTCATGCGCGACGCTGGCAACCGAGCCGTTCCTGAAGGGTGCGTGGCTCAAGCCCGGACAGCACGTCGATCTCATCGGTAGTTTTACGCCGGGTATGCGAGAGGCCGACGACGAGGCGATACGGCGCGCGTCGATCTTCATCGATACGGACCATGCGAAGATCGAGAGCGGTGAGATCAGGACGCCGCTGGAGACCGGCGTCATTTCGGAAGACGATATTCTCGGAACACTGGTCGACCTCTGCAGAAACGATGCCCATCCGCGCGCTTCGGACGATGAGATCACCCTCTTCAAAGGCGTCGGTACCGCTATCGAGGACTTGAGCGCTGCGATTCTGGCCGAACGGCTCACGGCATCCTGACGACGTTCTAATCCTCATCGTCCCCGTTGAACGTTCGCTCGGGATATCCCGTGCCCGTCATGCCATGCTGATAAACACCGGCTGCGGACTCGTGCGTATTTGGCGGAAGGGGGAACGGTTTGCTCTCCCCCAGAAGAAGATTGCCGATCAGAAAATCAAGGAGGTCGGCCGAATAAGCCGGACTGCCGGTTTCGGCGTCCGAACGATAAGCATCCTCCACGATCGCGCCATCGTCCTTTTCGGCAAGATCGACACGGTAGACACCCTGGCCGGTCCAACTGCGATGGAGGAAGAGGCTCCCGTCCGCGAAATAGACGAACCATTTGTCTTCCATCGCGGCAGGAATTAAGCCCTGCTGCAATCGTTCGTATTCACTCGCGCTGAAACGCCTGCTGTAATCGAGCTTTTCTTCGGGTTCGAATGGCTCGATCTTCCAGCTGCTTTTTTCAGCTTTCATAGCCTCAGAACCTTTTGAATCTGGCGTGACCTTTACGGTCTCAATCCTCGTCGCCGGTCGTGCCCTCGACGATTTCTTCGCGGCGTTCCTGCTTCTTCAGCTCTTCGAGATCAGGCATCGACATGATGTTGTAGCCGGCATCGACATAGTGGATTTCGCCGGTTACGCCATCGGCGAGCTTCGACGTGAGATAGAGCGCTGCGCCGCCGACCTGATCGATCGTCGTGTTGCGCCGGAGCGGCGAGTTCCGCCGCTGATAGTTGAACATCAGACGCGCATCAGAAACGCCGGCGCCGGCGAGGGTGCGGACAGGTCCGGCCGAGATGGCGTTGACGCGAATATTGCGTGGGCCGTAATCGGCCGCGAGGTAGCGGACGGAGGCCTCCAGCGCGGCTTTCGCAACGCCCATGACGTTGTAGTTCGGCATGACGCGGGTCGAGCCGCCATAGGTCATTGTGATCATGGAGCCGCCGTCGTTCATCAGATCAGCTGCCCGCTTTGCGATTTCCGTGAAAGAGAAGCAGGAAATCACCATCGTGCGGGTGAAGTTCTCACGCGAGGTGTCGGCGTAAAGCCCTTTCAGTTCGTTGCGGTCGGAAAAGGCGATCGCGTGGATGATGAAATCGAGACCGCCCCATTCGGCCTTGATGTCCTCGAAGACCTTGTCGACCGTCTCGATATCCTCCACGTCGCATGGAAGGATCAGCTTCGATCCGATCTGATCGGCCAGCGGTTTCACCCGTCGTCCGAAGGCCTCGCCCTGATAGGTGAGGGCGATTTCGGCTCCTTCGCTGGCCAAGGCCTTGGCCGCGCCCCATGCGATGGAGTTGTGGTTGGCGACGCCCATTACGAGCCCGCGCATTCCCTTCATCAAGTCTGCCATGGCCTTCCCTCATGATCGCTTCCACTTTTCGAGTGAGAGGCGATCGAATTATCTGCATTCAAGTCCCGCCGGCATCTACCACGTCGGCGCGGGCTGGCGGTCGGTCACTCGGTACGTTGAAATACCAGGCAAGCGTTCGTGCCACCGAAGCCAAACGAATTCGACATGATCCGGTCGAGCTTCACGTCGTCCTGGCGCTCGAAAGCGATCGGAAATCCTTCGAACTCGGGGTCGAGCTCGCCGATATGCGCGCTCTTGGCGATGAACTTCTCCTTCATCATGATGAGTGAGTAGATAGCTTCATGGACGCCCGTCGCGCCTTGGCTGTGGCCGGTCAAAGCCTTGGTGGCCGATACCGGCGGTATCTTGTCGCCGAACACCTCACGGATGGCGCGAATTTCTGATTTGTCGCCGACCGGGGTCGCCGTCGCATGAGGGTTGATGTAGTCGATGGGCCCTTCGAGGCCCTGCATCGCCATTTTCATGCATCGAACGGCGCCTTCACCTGACGGGGCGACCATGTCGGCGCCGTCCGAGGTGAGGCCATAGCCGACGATCTCGCCCAGAATGTTCGCGCCACGAGCCTTCGCGCGTTCGTACTCCTCAAGCACAAGAACGCCGGCGCCGCCCGCGATCACGAAACCGTCGCGGTTCACGTCGTAGGGCTTTGAGGCGTGTGCCGGATCGCCGTTGAAATCGGAAGAGAGCGCGCCCATCGCATCAAAGAGATTCGAGAGCGACCAGTGCAGGTCCTCGCAGCCGCCCGCGAACATCGCGTCCTGCTTGCCGTAGGCGATCATCTCATAGGCATTGCCGATGCAATGGCTCGACGTGGAACAGGCCGACGAAATCGAATAATTGACGCCCTTGATCTTGAACCAGGTGGCGAGGGTCGCTGAGGCGGTCGAGGACATCGCCTTGGGTACTGCCGTTGGGCCGATCCGTTTCGGGCCCTTCTCGCGGGTCGTGTCGGCGGCATTCACGATGGTCACGGTGGAGGGCCCACCCGATCCCATGATGATGCCTGTCCGTTCGTTGGATATGTCGCTTTCCGAAAAGCCCGCGCTCTCGATCGCCTGGTTCATTGCGACATGGTTCCATGCCGTGCCGCCGCCGTGGAAGCGGAGGGCTCGCCGGTCGAGCACGTCGGCCGGATCGAGCTTCGGCTTGCCGTGAACATGGCTGCGGAAGCCAAGTTCGGCATATTCTTCGGCGAAGACAATGCCGGATTTCGCCTCGCGAAGGGACTGCGTGACTTCGGCAACGTTGTCGCCGATCGACGACACGATTCCCATTCCGGTTACGACGACGCGTCTCATGATCCGCACCCCCTGTTTGAAGCTCTGTTACTCTGCCTCTGATCCGTTCGGATCAGGCTGAAGCCGCCGCTGCCTGCTCATCCGTGAAGAGACCAACCCGCATGTCGCTCGAGCGGTAGATCACTTCGCCGTCCGCCTTCATCCAGCCGTTCGCGATGCCGAGCTTGAGCTTGGAGCGCATCACGCGGCGGAATTCGACACCGTATTCGATCAGTTTGATCTTGGGCGTGACCTGGCCGGTGAACTTCACCTCGCCGACTCCGAGCGCGCGGCCACGACCGGGTTCGCCCAGCCATCCAAGAAAGAAGCCGGTGAGCTGCCACAGGGCATCGAGGCCGAGACAGCCGGGCATCACCGGGTCGCCCTGGAAATGGCACTGGAAGAACCAGAGATCCGGGTTCACGTCGAGCTCGGCGTAGATCGCACCCTTGCCGTGCTCGCCGCCGTCTTCGCTGACATTCGTGATGCGGTCGAACATCAACATGGGCGGAAGCGGGAGTTGCGCATTGCCTGAGCCGAAAAGCTCGCCGCGGCCACAGGCGATGAGATCGTCGTAGTCGTAGGATGTCTTGCGCGTCATGAACTTTGTGTTTCCGCCTTTTTCGCCGCCCTGTTGCGAGCGATTTTGATTTGTTTCGGCCTTACCATGGGAATCCGATTGTGGGAAACAATGGCAATGATGCAATTTCGATCCGAATTCTGCCGGCTCGGCGGCCCTGAATTCCTAGTGCGTATACTGGGCTTGGGTGCCGTCGCGCTCATTCTTTTCGGCACTGTCGCCGGAGCCCAGACTTGGCGCAATAACGGAACCACATCAGGCTTTTACGCGGACGGCAGACCCAACGGCATCTTTCTTCGCTGCTCCGGGCCGAGCATGACGGTGAACTTCACGGGATATGACGCACTGCTTCCGAATGGCACCAGCTACCGGGTCGGAATTTCGATCGATGGCATCGCACGGCTATTCAGGACGCGCTCCTATAACGTGCGCGGACGCTCGATCCTGGTCCATCAGGACTCGCTTGCCAATCTGCGACCGCTGATCGACGATCTGAGAAAGGGCAAGACGGCGGAGATCACGACGCCGGCCGGCCGGTACAATGTACCGCTCGCAGGGTCGGGAGCCGCGCTCGGCGCCTTGCTGGAGCGCTGCGGCTGATAAATTATCCAAACGGACTTTATCGGGCGGATAGGGGTTTGTGATCTGGTTTTCCCTGTATTATGTAAGGATTGCGCAGGTTCGACGATCCAAGAGGGTCGTGGCTGCGTGCAGACCGAAATCGGGCAGGCAGATACTCACCATGCAAACCTCGGCGCATAGCCATTCATTCTGTGTCTTTTCAAAGCTGCGTTCGGTCGGCTTGCGTCCGACGCGACAGCGCGTTGCTTTGTGTAACCTGATGTTTGGGCGCGGCGATCGCCATCTTTCGGCGGAAGACCTGCATGCCGAGGCGCAGGACGCCGGCGAATCGGTTTCGCTCGCGACGGTCTACAACACGCTGCATCAGTTCACCGATGCGGGGCTCGTCCGGCCGCTCTCGGCCGAAGGTCAGCGGACCTATTTCGATACCAACACCTCCGACCACCACCATTTCTTCGTCGAGGACGATGGCGAAATGGTCGATATCCCAGCCGGCTCGCTGGATCTCGGTCAGCTGCCGTCGCCACCGGAGGGCATGGAGATCGTGAACGTCGACGTGGTCGTGCGCCTGCGCCGCAAGCAGAGCGCCTGAGTCTCACAAAATAAGATAAAGCGCTCCAACCATTCTGGTGGGAAGCGATTTGATGGGCGACGATCCGGGGGGATTCGTCGCCTTTGTCTTGGGATACGTGACCCGCAAGAGATGGAGAACCCGTCAGTTCTCTATAGGCTCGTCCGGATAGACGCCCCAGATATCGGTCTGTTCCACAAAGCCGACCCGCTCGGAGACAGCGATCTCGCACCAGCCGGCATTGCATTTCTCGACCTTCGAGATGACGCCGGGCTCCATCTGGACGATCAGCGGTGCGTCCTTGGCCGGGTTTGCATAGACGTCGATGAATGCGTTCTTGCCCTTTAGCCACGGTGCCGCGATGGCGGTCCGCTCACCCGAAAGAAGCGAGTGATAGACCCAGCCCTCGGTTCCATCCGAGTCGCGAATCTTCCGCCAATGGTCGAATTCCTGGATGATTTCGACCGGCAGACCCGACTTCAGATAAAGCCAGTTGACCTTGTGCTCCCGGCCCGGTCCGTTGCGCAGGTTCACGCGGCTGGATTTGAGGCTGACATAGCGGGGTAAGGGCAGCTTCGAGTAGCGCCCAACTTCCACAGCCGAGGAGACGGCGGGCATCGCCGTCAGCGAAGCGGCGAGAATGGCGCCTGCGAGTGCAAAGCGCACCATGATGCGGCCTGCTGAGCGAAATTTCGATAAATGCGTGCGCGGCATGTGTCCCTCGATCTGCCCTGCGGTCTTGCCGGTTCCGCCTTCTGGGGGCGCGCGCGGAAAACCTTTTGTTTTCGCGGTCGCGACTTGTTAGGACGAGAACCCGAGCGGTCGAGCACGATCATCGCCCCGTTCGGTTAATGATTGCTTGAGGTAGGCCGATGTCGGAGCGCCAGAAGCCGCTCGTCGTGATCACACGAAAGCTTCCCGCTCCGGTGGAAGCCCGCATGGGCGAGCTGTTTGACGTCAGGACTAATGTCGACGACCGGCCGATGTCGCATCTCGATCTCGTCGCGGCCGTGCGAGAGGCGGATGTCCTCGTGCCGACGATCACCGACAGGATCGACCGGAACATCATCGAAAAGGCCGGCGAGAAGCTGAAATTGATCGCCAATTTCGGCAACGGCATCGACAACATCGACATCTCGGCCGCGCACGAGAAGAGCATCTACGTCACCAACACGCCGACGGTGCTCAACGAGGACACCGCCGACATGACGATGGCGCTGATCCTCGCAGTGCCCCGCCGCCTCGTCGAAGGCGCGAACCTTCTCCAGTCGCCGGATCCATGGGCGGGCTGGTCGCCGACGTGGATGCTCGGACGGCGCATCTGGGGCAAGAAGCTCGGCATCGTCGGCATGGGCCGGATCGGAACCGCGGTCGCGCGGCGCGCCAAGGCGTTCGGGCTCGAAATCCACTATCACAACCGCCGGCGGGTCAATCCGAAGACCGAAAAGGAGCTCGGCGCGACCTATTGGGAGAGCCTCGACCAGATGCTGGCCCGCGCCGACATCATCTCGGTCAACTGTCCCTCTACGCCGGCGACGTTCCATCTCCTGTCGGCCCGTCGTCTGGCGCTGATCCAGTCACACGCCTTCATCGTCAACACCGCCCGAGGCGACGTGATCGACGAAAAGGCGCTGGTCGATCTCATCCATGCTGAAAAACTCGCCGGGGCCGGTCTGGACGTCTTCGAGACGATGCCCTCCTCGAACCGCAAGCTGATGAAGCTCGCTACAAGCGGCAAGGTCGTTCTCCTGCCGCATATGGGCTCGGCCACGCTCGAAGGCCGCGTCGACATGGGCGAGAAGGTGATCATCAACATCCGCACGCTGATGGACGGTCACCGTCCCCCTGATCGCATCCTGCCCGACCGCAGCTGAGGCATTTGGCCGTCGACTTTTGTCGTCCGTGCCATGGCGATCTTAGTCGTTGGTCTGAAGCCCCGTTGCATCCTTGCCGATCTTTTTTCCTGGAAAGATGGGTCCACGCCACCGGTATCGGCGAGATATTCGCCGGAAGTCCGCGCATGCGCAGTCCGGTCGCGTCTTATCCGGCTCCTTCCCAGAGAAAATATGATGAAAAAAATCGATAATATTTTCGCGAAGCTGATCGCTTAGGCGGCTGCCTGAATATCGCTTCATTCGATTTATCAGCAGATTTGGATCTCAAGTGAGGTGCTGGATCGGCTGGCTCACTTGTGGCATGGAGGCTTCGATCAGCGCCAATGCCAAAAACATGATCTTTGGTATCAATTTTCAATGACATCAGGTAGCGGGTTTTGAAGCCTTCTGCCGGAACTCAGGATCGGCCGCACTACGGGAGCCCCCATGCGCTTGATGATAGCATTCATTTTCAACCTCCTGATCGTCGGAGCCGCGTGGTCGGCCTGCGATGGCCGCGAGATCAAGAAAGCGGTCCAGGATGCGCCGGTCTGCATCCCGGCTGATCCGCAGCGCATTGTCGTTCTCGATCCGCTCCTCACCATCGGCATGATGCAGGAAATGGACGTTCCGGTCGCGGGCGTGTCCTTTCTCGGGATTCAGGACGATGATCTAAGAAAAGCGGTGGAAGACAGCGGAACGGTGGACCTCGGTCATCCCGCCGAGCCCAGCCTGGAGCGCATCGTTGCCCTCAAGCCCGATCTCATCATCGGTGCCGCCTATCTGAACCTGCCGATCTACGAGAAGATTTCAACGCTCGCTCCGACCGTTCTCATCGATACGCTGGACTGGAAGGAGCATTATCGGGTGCTCGCCGACATGGTTGGCAAGAGCGAGGTCGCCGAGACTTCCCTCCAAACCTACGAAGAGCGTGCCGCTCAGCTCAAGGAGAAACTGCCTGACACCACGGTGTCGGTGCTCCGCATCGCGCCCGGCCGGTTTCAGGTCTATCTGGACAGCCCCGTAGCATACGCCCCTTACGCCGTCTTGCAGGATGTCGGAATCAAGCGTTCCGATTATGAGACGACACCGAAGGAGGAAGTGGTCAAGCGCCCGACGTGGGAGGAACTTTCCCAGCTTGACGGCGACATCCTGTTCTACGTCGTCGTCAGCGGATACGAGCAGGGACCAGACGACGCGCTGGAAGAAGAGACACTTGCCAACCCGCTCTGGCAGACCCTGCCCGCCGTGAAGGCGGGGCACGCCTATCGCGTCGGTCGACCGACCTGGATGGGCTTTCACGGCGTCGAGTCGGCCTTCCGTGTTCTCGACGATGTCGAAGAGTATGTTCTGAACGCGCAGTGATAGGACAGTCGCGTTTGGCAGAACCCGTCAATAGAGCGGCCGCACCTGCCGTCTATCCCGCAGTGATGGTCTTGCTGGGCCTCGTGCTCGTCGGTCTTGCGCTTGCTTCGATCACGCAAGGCTCGTCGGATATCGGGATTGGCAAGATTTACGACGCATTCTTCGCATTCGATGGATCTCGTGACCATCTTGTCATCGCGTCGATCAGGGTGCCGCGTGTGCTGGCCGGCATTCTGGCCGGCGCGGCGCTGGCTTCCGCCGGTGCGGTGATGCAGGCAATGGCGCACAATCCACTGGCATCACCCGACCTTCTGGGAATCAATGCAGGGGCAGCATTCTCGGTCGTCGTAGCCCTGTCCATTCTCGGCATCGTCTCTCAGGCGGCCCTGGTCTGGTGGGCCTTTTTCGGCGCGGCGTCTGCGGCCGCCACCGTCTACCTTTTCGGCGCGAGCGGCTGGGGCAACGCGACCCCTCTCAAGCTGGTTCTTGCAGGCGCCGTGCTCAATGCCTTCCTGTTCTCGGTGACGACTGCGATCCTCGTCTACGATCGCAACACTCTCGACGCGGTGCGGCTCTGGACTGCAGGATCGCTCGTCGGCCGGAACATGGAGGACGTTTCCGCGGTCGCTCCCTACATTTTCACGGGCCTTGCCGCCGCCATCCTGTTTTCCCGTCAACTGACGACCATGAGCATGGGAATGACCATGGCCCGCTCACTCGGGCAAAGCCCTGCAATCTGGCGGTGCCTGGCCGTTGTTCTGGTCGTTCTTCTGGCTGGCGGCTCCGTGGCCCTCGCCGGGCCAATCGGTTTTGTCGGTCTCGTTATGCCGCATCTGGTCCGCATGTGCGTGGGCGGAGATTACCGCTGGGTGGTACCGTTTTGCGCCATGGGCGGGGCGCTGCTGGTGCTTCTTGCAGACACGCTCGGACGTACGCTGTTTGGCAATCAGGCTTTTCCGGTCGGCGTTACCATGGCGCTGGTCGGTGCGCCGTTCTTCATCTGGCTGGCGCGTCGGCGGATCGGGAGCATCGCGTGACGAAGGTGACGCTGCTGCTGTGCGCCGTGCTTCTGGCGATCCTGTCGGCGAGCCTTGCGCTCGGTGATTATACGATCCCGCTGCGCGATCTCCTCTCCCTCTTCGTCAATCCGGACGAGGCCGATCCTCAGCAATGGATCATCGTTGTAGACCTGCGAATGCCGCGCGTCGCGCTGGCCATGCTTGTCGGAGCCGCTCTCGCGGTTGCCGGTGCGATCACCCAAGCTCTGATGCGCAATCCGCTGGCCGAGCCGGGACTGCTGGGCATCAATGCAGGCGCGGCGCTTGCGGCCACGCTGCTTATCGTCATCTTCACCGAGGTGCCGCCCCAGTGGTTGCCCTGGGCGAGTTTCGGCGGGGCGATGCTTGCCGCTTTCGCCGTCTATCTTTTGTCATGGCAGCACGGCTCCAACTCCTTGCGGATCGTTCTGATCGGGGTCGGGCTGAGCGCTCTGGCGGTTGCGGCGACCACTCTGCTGACGACGTTTGCACCTATCGGTCAAGCTCAGCAGGCGTTGATCTGGCTGTCCGGAAGCGTCTATCTGGCCGACTGGGACGGCATTGTCTCACTGGCCCTTTGGTTGCTCGTACCGGTCATTGTCGCGCCGCTTGTGGCGCGCGAGCTCGACCTGATCCGCTTTGGCGATGCCGCTGCGACTAGCCTTGGCCAGAGGGTGGAGGTCACCCGCGCAGGCCTTATCCTGCTCTGCGCCTTAATTTGCGGGGCAGCGGTCGCCGCGGCAGGGCCGATTGGCTTTGTCGGACTGGTGGCGCCCCATCTTGCGCGATGGCTGGTGGGCCCGTCCCATATGCGTCTTCTGCCGGTTTCGGCACTCGTCGGCGCACAGATTGTCATGCTTGCCGATCTTGCCGGACGAACCGTCATGGCCCCGGCCCAACTGCCTGCGGGGCTCGTGACCGCCATTGTCGGCGCCCCGTTTTTCGGCTGGCTTTTGTGGAGGCACCGCCATGTCGGATCGTGAACATGCGGTCGCCGCATCCCTTTCGGCTCATGAACTCGATGTCGGATATGATCAGGACATCATCGTCCATGGGATCGACTTCGCCATCCCGCGCAACGCCTTTACGGCGCTCGTCGGGGCCAATGGCAGCGGGAAATCCACCCTGCTGAAAGCCTTGGCCGGCCTGCTTCCGGCGAAGGCCGGTGCCGTGATGCTGGATGGGCGATCAATCACCACATTGGCGACGAAGTCGATCGCGCGATCAATCGGCATGCTGCAGCAGTCGCCAGTCGCACCCGACGGCCTGTCGGTTCTCGAACTCGTACGGCAGGGGCGCTATCCGCATCGCTCGCTCTTCGGCGCATGGTCGGAAAAGGACGAGACGGCCTGCCGGGAGGCAATCTCAAGGACCGGGATGAATGCGCTTTCCGAGCGTCAGATCGACAGCCTGTCCGGCGGCCAGCGCCAGCGGGCATGGATCGCGCTCGCTCTCGCTCAGGAAACGCCGATCCTCCTTCTGGACGAGCCGACCACCTATCTCGATCTTGCCCATCAGATCGAGGTGATGGAGCTGGTGCGTCGGCTTGTGGAGGAAGCCGGCAAGACGGTCGTCGCGGTGCTTCACGATCTCAATCAGGCAGCCCGCTACGCAGATCACATGATTGCGCTCAGCAAAGGCGCAATCGCGGCGAGCGGACCTCCTCGGAGTGTGATGACAGAAGCCATGCTGCGCGAGGTTTTCGAGGTCGAGGCGAAAATCTTCCCCGATCCGTTCACCGCGGCGCCCATGTGCATACCGATGCCCCATACTCCCTCAGACTTACAAGGTCTCTGACCGCCTCCGGCGGAGTAGTACCGCGTGCCCTTTGGTGCGGTCCGCCCCAGCGGCGTTTGAGCGGGACCCCGATCCGGCGTTGCGAGGCACTCAGCCGGATCTGATCTGAGCTGTTCATCTCACAAAAAGAAACCGGCGCCGCTTTCTTCCGAAACGGCACCGGTCCTCATTCGATTTCACCCAGACTTTGGAAATCGCGCGATCAGAACTTCGTTTTCAGGTTGAAGCCGAACGAACGCGGCTTGCCGGCCTGCGCGACGACTTCCGAGGCGTCGAGATCGACGAATGTCAGGTATTCCTCGTCCAGAAGATTCTCGGCGAAGGCCGTGAATTCCCAGTTCTCCTGTTTCAGCCCCACCTGTGCGTTGACGAGGATGCGGGAATCGATCGTGTCGAGATCGTTCTCGCCGAACGCCGCATTGTACGAACTGGTGTACTTCGCGTCGCCGCCGACGAAGATCCCGTTGACGAAGTTGTAGCGTCCGCCGAAAGCCACGCTCCACTCGGGCGCATCGGGGAAGGATTCGCCAACGAGATCGCCCAGGACCGTTGAGTCGAATTCCTCGAACTTCGTGTCCAGATAGCCGACCGAGGCAAAGAGCGAAAACTGCTCGCTGAAATTATAGGTCGGCTCGATTTCGAAGCCCCAACTCCGCGATTTGGCCGCGTTTTCCGTGATCGTGTAGCTCGGCCGATTGACGTCGGGCCGAACCTCGATCTGCTGGTCGTTGTATTGGGTATAGAACAGGTTGGCGTTGAGCGTCAGCGAGTCGTCCAGCATGTGGCCCTTGTAGAACAATTCGTAGTTCCTGGCCGATTCAGCATCATATGTGCCGACCCGTGAATTCTCGCGGTCGAGATAGTATCCGCCGGAGCGGAAACCTTCCGTGTAGACGAATCCGACGCGATGGTTTTCCGTCAGATCCTTGGAAATGCCGAGTTTGGGAACGAAGTTCACCTCGTCATAGGATACGTGCGGAGCGTTGAAGACGTTTGGAACGCCGAATTCGAGGTTGTCGATGCCCTCGTCGGTCGACTCTTCCAGATAGTCCAGGCGACCGCCTGCCGTGAGGAACCAGGTCGGAATGAATTCGTAGGTCGCCTCGCCGAACGCCGCAACGTTGGTTGTCTCGCGCACGAAGTATTCGTCGTAATTGGTGAAATAGGGCGTCGAGACGAGGCTGAAGTCGGAGTCGAACTTCTGGAAGCTGCCGAAGGCGCCGACAACCCATGACCAGCGATCGAGATCGTAGTTCAAGCGCAGTTCCTGGGAGACCAGATAGTCGTCCACCTCACCTTGCAGGCCATCCGGTCCGGGTTCCTTGGCATCGACCGAGAGCCGTTCCGTCGTTCCGTAGGTGAACCCTGACTGAGACGTGAATTTCAGCGCGTCTGAGATGTTGTGGGTAACTTCGAGCCCGGCATTGTGAACCTTGATGGAGCGGAATTCAGCAAGCGTCGGAAGCAAGATGCCGAAAATGCTGTAGCCGTCGCCGCGCCTGTCCTCGAGCGTATAATCGGAGTTTTCGAAGATCAGCCCTTCATTCGGCCGGTCGTAGGAATAGGAGTAGCTCAGCAGCGCCTGCGTATCGGGCATGGTCGACGGCGTGAGCAGAAGCTTCGCCCGAAGGTTGCCGCTTACGTCGGTTTTGAAGTCGTCGTAGAGCGAGAACACCTCGTAGGTGGGATAGCTGATATCCGTTTCCTGGCGATCGAAGCTGCCCGATACGCGCAATGCGGCTTCGCCGGGCACGAGCGGCGTATTGGCGACGAAGGCGACGCCTCCCATGTCGCGGTTGCCGACGGTGCCGGACAGGATAACTTCCTGGTCGAACGTCGGATCCTTGGTCTTGATGTAGATCGAACCGGCGGTGGCCGCCCTGCCGCTCAGCGTCGATTGAGGGCCGCGGTAGACCTCGACCTGTTCCGTGTCCCACATGTTGCGGGCGCCGAAACGCGCGCCGTAACGGGTCTGGAGGACGCCGTCGACGTAGAGCGAGCCCATGGGCGCGCTGGCAGGCGTGAAACCTTCCGAATTGATGCCGCGAATGACGAAGCCGGAATTCGTAAAGGCTGGATCGTTGACGTTTCCGAGGCGACGGAACGAGTCCTGCACGGTCTGGATCTGGCCGTCCTCGATGGCTGCCGACGAGACAATGCCGACGCTGGCGGTCGAGCCTTCGAGGGTATCGGTTTCACGCGAGCCGTAGACGACAACTTCGTCGAGCTGAATTGTGCCGGGCAGGGGAATTCCCCCAAGATCAATGATCTCCGTCTCGGACTGCGCAAGGGCCGGTGCGGTCCCGAGAACCAGAACTGTGCTGGCGAGCAGTGCCAGACGGCGGCGGCGCATTCCCGTATCCCGGCCGATTGATCCGCCCGCAACATGTCCTGAAATCATTATCTTTATCCCCACTCTCAACCAACGGCGGGCCGTCTTCCATTCTCCGGCCCCCGGTATAAGTTGACAAAAAAGGACATGTTTATGCGAGTCAATCGGCCGCAATGCGGACACATTCAGGGCTGTGTCAGATATGACGCACAGTTGAGAAGCCGCTTGCCGCGAATTCCATTACGGTCAGTTGGGCATCGGGGCTTTAAGTCGTTTGTTTTTCGAGACTTTTCGGCCCACGGGAAGGCAGTCCTAGCGCTATGTACCAATTTTGCAAAAATCGGAAACTGGACTCAAGTTTAGCGACGCAGGACGCATTAAGAGACCATCTCGATCGCCCAGATGTTTTCGACTTGGAATAAGTTGAAGGTACGACTTCCAGAAACGGCCCGGTCCAGACGATTGATCGCCCAGCCCGATTGCGGTTATGACAGGCGGGATAGATCGGGTGCTCAGGCGGGCGATGCGTCAAACCAGCGACGCGCTCTCCAGCGATGCAGCATGTAAAAAGCCTTCAGCGTCTCCTCGACGATCATCGCAATCCAGACGCCTTCGACGCCTAGCCCGGCTATGGTGCAGAACATCCATGCGAGTGGAAGACCGATACCGAAGGTTATCGCGACGCTTGAAATGACCGGCACTTTCACGTCGCCGACCGCCCTCAGCGACTGCAGAAGAATGGTGTTGAGGGCAAATCCGGGTTGAATGAGAATAGTCAGAAAAAACAGGCGTTGCGAGATCAAAAAAACCTCGGCATCGGCGCTGAAGAGTGAGATGAAGAGTGGCGCGGACTGCCAAAGCAGCGTTGCCAGGGCAACCGTCGTGACGGCCGCAACCATGGCGGAGCGCAGCGCCTGCGCGTAGGCCTCTTCGCTTTTGCCTTCCCCCCGCCGATAACCGAGCAAGACTTCATTGCCCTGGCTGACGGCCATGATGACGAGAATGAGGAAGGTCATCGCGATCATCACGTAGGTGCGCGCCAGCACATCCGCGATGCCGAAGGCGCTGATGAAGCCGAGAAGGATCAGCTGGTAAAATCCGTACGCGATATAGTCTGACACGCTCGGAAAAGAGAGCGCGAGCATGTTTCTGATCTGGCCGATCCAGCTCCTTGCCATACCGGCAAGGGAATACACCCCGATCTCGCGGTAGAGGGCCAGCCCGAAGAGCAGGGCCATTGCGACGCGCAGAAGGAAAGCTCCCCATGCCGCACCGACGACACCCATGGCAGGAACCGGCCCGAAACCGAGAATGAGCACGTATTGGGCGGCCATGTAGAACAGGCCGAGGGCGAGCGCGATCATCACAATCGTGCGGCTTTTTCCATAGGCCCGCAGCGAGGCCATGGCCGCAGCTCCGAGTCCCTGAAAAACCATGGCGGCGGCCATGATGAACATATATGCCCGCGCATCGGGCATAAGCTCGGAAGGCGTATCGAGGAGCCCGAGCAGCATCGGCCCGAACAACGCGATCACGAGGCCGATGAACAGCCCGAGCAGACCGTTGGAGACAACGGCGATGACCGCGATCTGACGCGTGCCTGCATGATCGGCACGTCCCAGCCTGTGCGAAATCAGGATCACCGCGCCGATGCCGATCATGGCAGATACTTCGAAACCGATCTGAAGCACCTGCCGCGAGATCGCGATGGCGGCGGCGGCATCAGCGGAGAAGCTGCTGATGATCGCCATTTCGACGAGCATTGTCGTAAAGGTCAGGAGCGAGCTGAGAAAGATCGGAAAGCTCAGCTGAAATAGTGTCTGACGGGTCGCTGCAGCGTGGGATTGCGAAAGATCGGCCTGCGTCACGGATGCCGGACGCTTCTGTCGCCGCGCCGTCGGGCCAACCGATCGCGACCGGCCTTGCGAAGCTCGGCGCGACTGACTGCCGGATCGATCGCGGATGTGCCGCCAGCAATGCGGTCGATTTGCGCGGCGAGGGTTTCGAGCGTTGGAAAGCGAAAGAAATCGGTGATCGGCAATTCGGCGCCGAAGCGCTCTTGCACCTGGCTCTGCATGCTGATCACCAGCAAGGAATGGCCCCCACGCGCAAAGAAATTATCGTCAGGCCCGACATGGTCGATCTCCAGCGCCTTGCACCAGAGTTCGGCGAGCGCTTCACTGGTCGGGCTTGAAAGCGGGCGGTGGACAGGGCGTAAAAGAGGTGTGGCGCTTTCCATCGCCGCCAGCGCGTTGCGGTCGACCTTGCCGTTCGGGGTCAGCGGAAAGCAGTCAATTCCGGAAAAACCGGAGGGAATCATATAGGCGGGCAGGCGGGCTGCCAGGTGGCCGCGTAATGTAGCTTCATCGACCGGCTCGCTTCTCCAGCGTAACCAGGCATGCAACCGGGGCCCGGACGGCTTCTCCTCGACCACGGCAACGGCTGCCAGTACGGCGGGATGGGCAGAGAGCGTCGCCTCGATCTCTCCAAGCTCGATTCGGTGTCCGCGAAGTTTGATCTGACCGTCGGTACGCCCGAGAAAGTCGATGAGACCGTCTTCGCGTCGACGCACGAGGTCTCCCGTGCGGTAGAGGTTCAGACCGTCCTGCGCGTTGCTCGCGAACGGGTTGGGCACGAAGCGCTCGGCGGTAAGCGCCGCCCTGTTCCAGTAAAATGGGCTGAGGCCGGCGCCGGAAATGTATAGTTCGCCAGCAACGCCGTTCGCCACCGGTTCATTGCGTCGGTCCAGAATATACAGTCCGGTGCGATCGATGGGTGGACCGACGGGCGCATTGGGCCCTGTCAGCATCGAGCGCTCAAGCCGCACGGCCGCAGACCATATCGTCGTCTCGGTCGGTCCGTAGAGGTTCCAGAGCTCGCCGCAATGCTCCAGCAGTTTGTGTGCAAGCGCAGATGACAGAGCCTCGCCACCGCACAGGACGCGCAGAGCCCGATCTCCTTGCCAGCCAGATTCGAGCAGCATTCGCCAGCCCGATGGCGTCGCTTGCATGAGGGTCGGGCGCTCTTTTGCGACAAGCTCAGTTAGCCGCGACCCATCGCGCGCTGCCGCCGTATCGGCGAGAGCGACCGTGCCGCCGGCGGCCAGCGGGCCGAACAGTTCGAGCCCCGCAATGTCAAAACCGATCGTCGTCAGGGCAAGCAGTCGATCAGTTGCAGCAATGCCGGGTCTGCGCTGCATGGACGCGATGAAATTGGCCAGAGCATCATGGCGGATGGCGACGCCCTTGGGCGTTCCCGTGCTGCCACTGGTGTAGAGAAGGTAAGCCAGATCGTCGCCCTGCAGGGGCCTGACCGGTTCGCGCGATACATCTGGGGTTTGCGCGGTCAGCGCGTCGGGATCGACGATTTCGGAACTGGCACCACAGGACAGATCGCGCCCAATGACCAAAGACGCACCGGAATCGCCGAGCATGTAGGCGATCCGCTCTTCCGGATAGTCGGGATCGAGCGGCAGATAGGTTCCGCCCGCGAGCATCACTCCCAGAAGGGACGCGATGAGATCGGGTTCGCGTGGAAGATGGACTGCGATGACGCACCCTCTGCCATACCCGCGCGCGGCAAGTCCGGCAGCAATCGCCTGTGCGCGTGCGGCAAGATCACAATAGCGCCATTCGGTGACGTGGCCTTCTCCGTATAATCGGAGCGCAACCCTTGCCGGATCGCTCTGAGCCCGCGCCATGATGGCGGCAGGGATGAGCGGCGCGCGGGGCGGATCGTGCGGATCTTCAGCGGCTTCAAGGATCGCGCCGCGTTCCTCCGCACTCAGTATGTCGAGCCGGTCGAGCTTTTCGCCCATACCTGTGCAGAAGGCTTTCAGCAGGTTCTGGAAATGGTCGAGGATTGCGTTCGTGCGGTCGGATGCGATCCGGCGGGCATCCACGGTCAGGGCCAACTCGGTCTCTTCACCGGGAAAGACTCTCAACACAAGTGGATAGTGAGTGCGCTCAAAGCTTCCCGGATCGCTCAGAGAAAAAGAGGTCGCCTCGGCTGCAAAGGCGTTTTGCATCGACAGCGGAATGTTCTCGACGATCAGAACGCTTTCGAAGAGCGGCATTTCCGGCCCCGCGCCGCCCCAGCGATTGATGTCGGTGACAGCGACATGGGAATGGCGCTCTCTTTCCACCGCGCTGCGCTGAAGACCGCGCAACCACTCAGCAAGGTCGAGAGCCGGTTCAATGCGAACGCGCCCCGGCACCGTCCTCAGAAACAGGCCGACCATGGTATCCGCCCCCGGTAGTTCTGCCGGGCGTCCAGCCAGAACATTGCCGAACACGATATCTTCCTGCCCGCTGTAGCGCGCCAGAAGCAATGCCCATGCGCCCTGAAGAAGCGTTGCAAGCGTGATCCTCTCGCGTTTTGCAACGGCTGTCAGACGCGCGGAAAGACCCGGATCGAGACGGCGCCTGAGCTCCAGTGCGCCTTTATCGGCGTTGGCGGAATCAGGCGCCTTCAGTGCCGACAGGTCGACTGGAGCGGCCCCGGCCAATTCGGACCGCCAATAGGTCTCGGCCTCTTCCTTGTCCTGATCGGCGAGCCATTCGACATAGCGCTTGTAGGGCGGCGGCGGCGGGCCCAGTTTTTTGCCCGAATAAAGGCGCATCATGTCGCGCACGAGCAGCGCACTGCACCAGCCGTCCATGAGAAGATGGTGAAAACTCCAGACGAACCGGTATCGCCCCTCGACGAGGCGGATCAACGCAAAGCGCAGAAGTGGCGCGCGATCGAGCTGAAAGCCGCGGGCGCGCTCGCCAGCCTGCCATGAAGCGAAGCGCTCTTCCTGCGCCCGGCGATCGAGATCGGACCAGTCGAGCCGCGTCCATTCCGGTTCGGCGTCGTCGTAGACGACCTGAACCGGGCGATCGAGATCGACCCAGTGGCATTCGCTGCGTAGGACCTCATGCCGTCTGATAACCTCTCGCCAGGCCGCGACGAAGGCCGCCTCATCGAGGGTGCCTTCCACCGTGCACCAGCATTGCTCGAAATACGTGCCGGAATCCGGTTCCATCAGAGAATGGAACAGCATTCCGGCCTGCATCGGGGTGAGGTCGAAAAGATCGACAGGTTGGGACACGGGCTTTTCCTCGCCACTTGTGAGCTTAGGCGGACCGGGCTTTGAGTTTCTGCATCAGCCTGTCGGTCTTGGCGGTCGAGCCGGATTCATCGCTTTGTATGGATTCGATGGCGGCGACAAGCGCGTGAGAGAGGCGCTCGACACTTAGCTCGCTGTGGCGGCTTCGATCGTAGCGCCATCGCAGGGTAAGACCATTGGCGGTGAAATCGGCGATCAGAGCCAGATCATGTCCGGAAGGAAGGAGCGGATCGGGTGCATGCAGCAATGATATCCCGGTATCCGGGCTCTCGTTCCACACGAAGAGGAGTGAGCCGGGCGCCGAAGTCGCGGGGTCATGACCAGCCCCGCTCGTTGCGATCTGCCTTGTGAGATAAGCGCCGATCTTTGCCGGATCGGAAATTTCAGGATCGGTGAGAGCGACGGGGACCATCCGCGTGAAATTTCCAAGCGTCCGTTTCAGCGGAGCTGTAGGACGCCTCGATGTGAGGACGTCGATGCTTGTGGCATCGGTTCGCAGGACCTTTGCGAGTTCGCAAAGGATCAGATGTTCGGCAGAATTGCTGTTGCCACGTGCGCTGGCGCTCAGCCGCTCGAACGCCGTCGGTTCGAGGCTCACCGTGTAGCAGTCGCTAAGGGGCGACGCAGGCCCGCGCTCGGGGTTATCACCTGGGGTCGCTTTGCCCGGCGGGACGGTGGAAGCGTCCGCTTGCCATGCGATATAGTCGCCTGCCGATGGCAGATAGGCTTCGCCGCCGGCTGCAATGCGCCGCGCCGCCTCGCGCGCATCTTCGGCGAGCCAGCGCAGCGAGGGCGTGTCGAGCAAGGCGTGATGGGCGGCAAGGACGAGAACCTGTTCGCCATGGTGAAGAAAGAGCCCGGCCGCCCAGCCTGGCGGCTCGGATGGCGAGAGTGCGCCATTTGCCCATTCGATCAGTGTTTCGCGATCGGCTTCGGTCGGATCGCCGGGCATTTCGAGAAGGCGGTCGCGCAGTGCCGGATGGTGATTTTCGAGTGCCCTGATCGCGTCTGCTGCCACGGCGCTGGAATGTGCGAATGGCAGAGTGATCAGCCATGGCGAGCGATCAGCTTGAAGAGCAAAACGCTGCCAAGGAGAAAGAATGGTTCGGCTTGAAAGCGTATCCGCAAAAAGCAGAGCCTGCGCCGAAATCGACTGATGCTCGAAGATCTGCATCGGCGTCAGCCTGAGGCCCTTTGCCTGCGCCCGTGCCGAGATGCGCACGCCGGTAATCGAGTCGCCGCCAAGGTCGAAGAAATTGTCCTCGACACCGATATCCTCGCGCCTGAGGATGTCCGTCCAGATGGCAAGAAGGGTTTCCTCGATGGCATTGCGGGGCGCCACGACGACCCGATCAGCCGTTTCTTTTTCGGTTTCGGGCGCCGGAAGTCGACGCCTGTCGACCTTGCCGCTCGGATTGAGCGGGAACTCCGAAAGAAGAACGAAGGCCGTCGGAACCATATAGCGCGGCAGCTGCCGCTGCATCGCACGACGCAGTCGGCGCTCGGTCTCCGGTCTGTCTTCGAGATCGCCTGTTCCAACACACAGATATGCCACCAGTCTCTCATTGGCTGCATCGAGCGTGACGATCGCTTGCTCGACGCCATCTTCGGCAAGTAGGCGGCTTTCGATTTCTCCGGTCTCGATGCGGTGTCCACGCAGCTTGACCTGAAAATCGGTGCGGCCGATGAAGGCGATCTCCTCCTCCGACCGGCGAACCACCTTGTCGCCGGTCTTGTAGAGCCGCGAGCCGCGATATTCGTCAGCGCCGAAGGGATCTGGAACGAAGCGGGCAGCCGTCAGGGCCGGGTTTTTCCAGTAGCCGGGACTGAGACAGGCCCCACCGATGAACAGCTCGCCGGGAACGCCGTAGGGGACAGGCTCGCCATAGAGGTCCAGTACAAAGAGTTCGGTATTCGCGAGCGCGCCGCCGATCGGAATGGCGTTCTGTTTCGTGTGATTGGGCTGGATCCGCAGCGCACTCGCCCAGATCGTCGCCTCCGTCGGACCGTAGACATTCCAGAGTTCGCCGGTCGTCTCCAGCAAGCGTTCCGCCAGCGCCGGATCGAGCGCTTCGCCGCCACAAAGAGCGATCAGCTCGCGATCCCCCTGCCATCCCGCATCGAGGAGCATGCGCCAGTAGGCTGGCGTCGCCTGGGCATGCGTGACGCGTTCCTCACGCATCACGTCGATCAGTCTGGCAGGTGCGAGCAGAAGCTCCGGTCCGAAGAGAACAACCGTTCCGCCGACAATCAGCGGCAGCAAGATTTCGAGAATCGAGATGTCGAATGTCGGCGTCGTGATCGCCAGCATCCGGCTGCCGGGCTGGACGCTCGTGCATCTCCGCATTGCCAGCAGATGATTGAGAAGGTTCTCCTGCGTAATCGGCACGCCATTTGGCCGACCCGTGCTGCCGCTGGTGAAAAGGAGATAGGCGATCCGCGACGGATCCGGATCGGGCCACGTGATCGTGCCGATATCGCTGTTCGATGCAACGAGATCTGCCGGGTCGATACAGCGATGCACGGCGGACATCCCGGCGTCGTCGGTCAGTATGACCGCTGCTCCGGCCCTTTCGAGAACATAGGCCGTGCGTTCGGCGGGATGAGCCGGGTCGAGCGGGAGGTAGATCGCGCCGATCTTCAGCAAAGCGAGAAACGAAACGATGGAATAGGCTTTGCCGGGTAGGGAAACGGCGACGCAATCGCCTGCCTGCACCGGCTCCGGCATCCTCTTCAGCGCTTGTGCAAGTTTTGTGGCGGCGGCCTCCATCCGCTCATAGGTCCAGTCTTCTCCGTCACACCGGATCGCCACTTGATCGGGATATCGTCTGGCCATTTTGGAAATGGCGACATCGACGGTCGTGTCGGGAAGCGGGATGGGATCCTGGCCGGCAACGGCGACAAGGTTCCTTCTTTCGTCCCCGGAGAGATAGTCGAGCGTTTCGACAGGCGCCTGCGGGTCGGAGCATACCGACTGGAGCAGGTTATCGAAATGACGGGCCATCGCCTCCATGCGCCAGGCATCAAAAAGAGCGGTGCGGTACTCGATGTGGAACGCGTAGCCGGATTCGCGTCCCATGACATACCAGCTCAGGTCGACCTTGGTCTGACGGAGCGGCGCGGGATCCTGCCTGACACGCAATCCGGAAACGCCGAAATCGATATCTTCGGCGTTCTGCTCGCGATAGCCGGCACCCTGAACCTGAAACATGATCTGGGTGAGGGGGCTTTCGCGCACGCTCCTCTCCAGACCAGCGGCCTCCGCGAGCATCGGAAACGGAAACTCCTGATGGTCCAGCGCGTCGAAAAAGCGATCCTGAACGTGCACCAGCCAGGACTCGAAGCTCTGCCCCGCCGAAAAAGCGCTGCGAAGAACAAGCGTATTGGTAAAGAGGCCCACCAGAGCGGCTGAATCGGCTTCCTGTCGTCCGGCGACGGGAACCGAGAGATGCAGGTCGTCCTGGCCGGAATACCGATGGATCAGAAGCTTGAACGCTGCTGCGACTACGATGAAAGGCGTCGTCTTGAGCCGGCTTGCGAGCGCATCGATTTGCGCGCTCAGCTCTGGGGCGAGGACATGCTGAAAGGTAGCCGAATCGAGATTTGCGCTGGCGTGACGGGAACGGTCGCTCGGCAGTTCGATTTCGGGCAGCCCGGCGAGTTGCTCTGCCCAGAAGCGGCGCTGTCGCAGAAATTTCTCGCTGTCGAGGTAGTCACGTTCGGCCAGTGCAAAGTCGCCAAAACTGCGCGAAAGTGGAGCGAAATGAGGCTGTTTGCCTGCGACGAAGGCGCGATAGGCTAGTGTTAGCTCGCGCATGATGACACCGCGGGACCAGCCGTCCGCGATGATGTGATGGAGGGTGATCGCAAGGAGGTGCTTCTCCTTGCCAAGCTGAAAGAGGCGCGCACGCAGGAGCGGTCCTCTTTCCATGTCGAACGGTTCGGCCGCGGCGCGGCGCGCTTCGGTCTCGAGACGTTCCGGTTCGCTTTCCAGATCCACGAATTCGAGGGTAAACCGGTTGCCTGCGTCAAGCTCGCGCCTCGGGACGCCGTCGATCGCCGGGAAGGAGGTTCGAAGCGGCTCGTGCCGTTCCACGAGCGCCAGAAATGCCTTTTCGAGCGCCCCCGGATTGAGCGGCCCGTCAAAGTGCCAACGATAGGCGACATGGTAGGCCGAACTTTGTGGATCGAGGCTCTGCTGAATCCAGAAGTGTCTCTGGGCGGACGTCAGTGGGCGATCGTTGGAAACGGCCTGGTTTTCGGCTGTTGAGCCGCTTGGCGCTACGTCGTTCCAGTCGATGCCGCGCTCTTCAAGCTTGCGTCTGAATGCGGCGCGCTGCGAGGGATCGAGAGCCGCAATTCGATCGCGCAGCGCTGTTTTTGCGTCGGTCGAAGACACGTCCCGACCCTCAGGCGGATTCGCCGGAACGGACCGGTTCGCGGCAGATTTCCTGCAGCCGCACAAGATGCGGCAGCCCGTCCATGACCAGATCGTAATCCTGCACGAAATCGACGAGACAGGCGATCTCGTCGACCCCGGCATTCGAAAGCGCGGAAACGGTCTCGGCGCAGCTGTCCGGCGTGCCGATCAGCGAACGCCCATTCAGAAACCCTTCGACGCCGAACTCGATCAGACTGTCGATATCATCCTTGTTGAATGTATCTGATGACAGATCGAGCCCCATGCTGCGGGCGAGACCTTCCAGAAGGTGATAGTGCGTGCGCAGATAGTCGCTGAATGGCCCGGTGACATTGGCGCGAACCTGGGCTTCATCGGCGCCGAGATAGGTATGCACCATGATCGATACGGTGCCCGTTTCCGGATCGTGGCCATGCTTTTCCCGCGACTGCCGATAGGCTGCGATCTTCGGGCTCAGCGTCTCCACCGTTTCGCCGAGAAGAGCGGTCAGCACATTGATTCCACGCCGCCCGGCCTCGATGAAGGTCTCCTTCGACTGGCTGGCCACCCAGAATGGAATTCGCGGCTGGACAGGGCGCGGAAGGGTCTTGGCATCGACGATATTGCCGTCGGCATCCTCGAAGCTGACGCTTTCCCCTGAAAGGAGGTTCGTCACCTGATCGTAACTGCGCCACATCAGGCCGCGGCGACTGCCGTGCGGCTCACGCGAGAGGACGAATTCGTTCTTGGTCCAGCCCGATGCGACCGCCACGCCGACGCGGCCGCCCGACAGGTTGTCGACCACCGCGATCTCTTCCGCAACCCGGACCGGGTGGTGCAGGGGCAGGACGATCGAGCCCGTGCGAAGCTGGATTGTCTCGGTCACCATCGCAAGCGCCGCATTGATCAGGCAGGGATTTGGATAAAGGCCTCCGAACGCATGGAAGTGACGCTCGGGCGACCATAAGGCGGTGAGCCCGTTCTGGTCGGCATATCGCGCACTATCGATGATGAGGCGATAGCTGTCGTCCTTGCGGGCAGAACCGTCGCCGTCGAAGTAGAACAGACTGAACTTCATAAGGGGTCTCTCTTCAATTGAGCTCGGTGCGGGCGGTCGCGGAGGACTCTTCGATTTCGTCGAGCAGGCTGGAAATCTCTGCAGCCTCGCGCGCGTCCGCGTTCACCGCTTCGCGCAGGACCGAGGCGATTCCGCTCACAGTCGGAGCCTCGAACAGAAGCGCGCGCATCGGCAGATCGATACCGAATTCGTTGCGAAGGCGGGTGACGACCTGAATCGCGAGCAGGGAATGCCCGCCAAGTTCAAAGAAGTTGTCGTCGGCACCGACCTTCTCGATCCCGAGCAACTCGCCCATGACCTTCGCAACGCTGACTTCAATCTCGTCACCGGGCGCGACAAAGGGCTTACCCGACGGGCGCGAGGCCGGCGCGGGTGTCGTGACGGTCGATACGGTTGCCGGGGTTTGTGGACCAATCGCGTCCTTGATCCTCGCTGCAAGTGCAAAGGGCGAGACGATGGCGCGAGCGACATGCGGGTTGGCCAGGACGGCCTGCGTCGAGCGCCAGACCTCGTCGCTGTCGAGCGCGTTGGCGTAAAAGCCGCCGGCAGCTTCCCGGTCCAGTTCGTCAGGCCTGTAATGGTCCCAGTTGATCGCCTGCCAGACCGGCTTGTTTCTACCGGTCCGCGCTTCCACGAACGCATCGAGAAATCCGTTGGCACCGGCATAGGCGACAAGGCCGGGACCACCGACCAGTGTCGACAGGGAGGATTGCACCAGAACGAACTGCGGCTGGAGCCCTTCGAGCGCGGCCGAAAGAGCGCTGATCGCACCGGCCTTCGCGCGCCAGGGCGCTGCCAGTCGCTCGGCGTCGAGCTCGCCAAGCGGACAATGGAAGGCATCGCCCATGGCGAAGCATTCGAAGACGCCCTGGATGGAGCCGAACGCAGCCTGCGCTTCGGAAAGTGACGCCTTCAGCCAGTCAGCATCGTCGAGCGCGCCGCTCAAGACCAGGAAATCCTCTCCCGGGTTACCCAACTGACGAAGCGAGCGGATCAGACGGCAGATGGGCTCGTGCGGCGTATGTGTGGCCAGCCAGCCTTCCCATTCCGAAGGGGCGGGAAGTCCCGGCCGCGTGACGATAATCGCTTTTCCTTGAAGATCCCGAACGATGGCGCGGGCATAGACCATGCCCAGCCCTTCGCTGACGTCGCCCGCGACGAGATAGGTCGCCCCCTTTTGCAGAGCCGGCACCGTTTCCGGCACTTCGAGCGGCATTGCTTCATGCCCCGCCACCCAGAGATAGGAATTGCGAAGGGCAGCAACTCGGAGCCTGTCGTCAAAAGGGGAGGCCAAATAGCCGGCAAGCCCCGCCACCGGCCATTGCCTGTCGGCAAGATCGAGACTGCGGCATTCGACCGGGCCAATCTCCTGCGACAATGCAATCAGGCTGGCGGGAAGCCCCGCCATACGCGGATCGGTCTCTTCGTTGCCGATCACGCGATGCATGTGAGAGCCGACGATCGTCAGGACACCGGGCGCGTCGTCCAGTCCGGCCAGCGCCTGCCCAAGCGCGATCGCCGATCGCATCGCCGCATCGGCCTCTCCGTCAGCAAGACCGGCTGCGCATACGATCTGATCGGGCATCGAGTCTCGCGCGGCGAGATCGGCGAAAAGGCTTCGGTAGTGGTCGGCGTTATGAAAATCGAGAACATAGCCGCCGCTGAGAGCAGCGAATTCCTGCCCACGCTCGACAGCGATTGTCTCCACCCCGGCAGGAAATTCGCCGGCTGCCTGCGTCACATCCGAAGCGTTGATGAGCAACCATCGCTTCGATTTACGCCTCGCGCAGGGGGCGGGTACTGTTTTTCGCGACCAGACCGGCTGACTGAACCAATCCCGCGGACGTTTGAGCCGCAATGATCCGTCCACCGCAGCATCGCCGAGGTGCGTGCCGTCCATCTTGTGGGTCGGTGGTGCAATCCAGTGCGATCTTCGCTGGAAGGGATAGCCGGGGAGACCGACACGGCGCGGCCGTTCGATCGTCTGTACTCTTGCCCAGTCTATATCGAGCCCGGCGGTCCAGAGCGCTCCGAGCGCCAGTCTGATGCCGTCCGATGTGTCTGCGGAGCTTTGTGCCTCCGGTATCACGGCAAATGCGCGGCTGTTTTCGACTGACTGCTGATGTGCGAGACGGGTCAGTGTCGATCCCGGTCCGCACTCCAGAAAGACCGGACTGTCGAGTGTCATCAGACTTGCAATGCCCGGCCCGAACTGCACCGGCCTGCGCATCTGCTCGACCCAGTATGCGGGATCGGTAGCCTGCTCGTCAGTCAGCCAGTTTCCCGTGACATTGGAAACGATGTCGCGCTGCGGCCTGTTGAGCGCCACGGTCGCAAGAACCTTTGCGAACTCCTCGGCGACCGGCTCCATCATAAAGCTATGAAAGGCGTGAGATGTTCTTAGAAGGCGACACCCGAGGCCGCTTCGGTCGAATTGATCGGCAAGTTTTGCGATCGCGTCCTTGGTGCCTGCGAGGACGCAGCTGCGCGGCCCATTGATTGCCGCAAGCTCCACGTCCTGCGAGACGATATTCTGCGCTTCTGCAGGGGTAAGCGCGACCGAAAGCATGCTGCCGGGTTCGCAGGACTGCATGAGCCGTCCGCGCTCGCAGACGACATGCATGGCATCTTCGAGGGTGAAGACGCCTGCGAGGCAGGCGGCAGCGTATTCCCCGATACTGTGACCGAGAAGCGCGCGCGGCGCGAGCCCTTTCTCGCAGAGCATTCGGGCAAGAGCGTATTCGAATGCGAAAAGGGCAGGCTGCGTTGCCTGCGTTCGTTCCGGCGCATGGGGATCAGCTTCATCTGGCGAGAGAAGCAGAGCGCGCAGATCGAGCTCGTTCGGCGCAAGATCGAGACAGGCCTCCAACGCCTCGCGAAAAACCGGTTCGCTCCTAAAAAGACCACCCGCTATCCCGCGATACTGAACGCCCTGACCTGGAAACAGAAAAATCAGGCTCGGCTCGCCGGAAAGTGGCTGGCCGCTGACGAGTGTCGGGGCCTCTCCGGCTCTCAGAGCCTCAATGGCTTGTCGAGGCTGACGCGCGAGGACCGCCAGGCGATGTGGCATGTCTCGGCGCCCGGTCTGCAACGTGTAGGCAGCGTCCGCAAGTGCGGGTGCCGAGCTGCCTTCGAGGTGTGTCGCGAGGTCGTGACGCATAATCTCGAGCGCTTCTGGATTACGGGCCGACAGAGGCAGGAGAACCGGGATATCCGCAGCGTCGAGAGGACCGGCACCGGCTGGCCTGGAACCTTGCTCGATGATGAGATGGGCGTTGGCGCCGCCCATGCCGAAAGCGCTGATGGCGGCCCGTCTGGGGCGATCGTCCGTCTCCGGCCAGTCGAGCGCCTCCTTAGCGACGCGAAAAGGCCCGGCATCGAAACGGCAGCGCGGGTTCGGGCGGTCGAAATTGATGCTCGGCGGAATTTTTCCGTTCTGCATCGCGAGGATCGCCTTGATGATGCCACCCATTCCGGCGGCGGCGTCCATATGGCCTAGATTGCCCTTCACCGAACCGATGGCGCATGTCCGCCCTGCAGACATAAAGGCCTTGCCGTATATGCGGTTCAGGGCATCGATCTCGATAGGGTCGCCGAGAGCCGTTCCCGTGCCATGCGCTTCGAAATAATCGATGCTTGCTGGGTCGATCGCCGCGGTCTCTAAAGCCGATTGAAGTACGGCTGCCTGACCGCTGACGCTTGGGGCGGTGACGCCCACCTTGGCCGAACCGTCATTGCCGATCGCCGAGCCGCGGATGATGGCATAGATCGTGTCGCCGTCCTTCGTCGCATCTCCGAGCCGTTTGAGAACGAGTGCCCCGACGCCGTTGGTGAACACCGTGCCTCCGGCGGCGGCGTCGAACGGCCGGCATGTGCCGTCAGAGGCAGCGATGCCGCCGGCGGAATGTGTGTAGCCGATTGGCCGTGGCGTCAGCACCGAGGCGGCACCGGCAATCGCGATGTCGGTTTCTCGCGCCAGTAGCGCCCGCATCGACAGATGCACCGCGACCAGCGCGCTTGAGCACGTTGCCTGAATGCCGACGCTCGGTCCGCGCAGATCGAGATGATAGGCAACTCTAGACGCCATCATGCCGCCGACATTGCTGAGCCCGGCATGCAGGGGATCGACTGCGCCGTTGTGCGACGCATCCATGGCGACGTTGGCGAAATAGCTGTTCAGCGAACCCGCAGCGAAAACACCGACCCGATCCTTTGTATCGCGGCCGCCATGCCCCGAATGCTCCAATGCGTGATAGGCGCATTCCAGAAAGACGCGCTGCTGCGGGTCGAGCAGCGCTGCATCGCGCGGTGAATAGCCGAAGAATTCAGCGTCGAAGCCGGTCGGGTCGTCGAACCCACCCCAGACCGGAACATACTCGCCGCGTTCGCCCTGAATGGCGTCGACACCCGCTTCCTGGAGTTCCGCAACGCTCAAGCTTCGCAGGCCGCATTGCCCCGCATCCAGGAGCCGCCAGAAGGCGTCGATATCCTCGGCGCCGGGGAAACGCCCGGCCATTCCGATGATCGCGACCTTCTCCTCCCGCTCATTCTGAAGCTCCTCGATGCGCGCACGCGCGCTCGCGAGGAGGTCGGTCATAGCGGCCTGGTCGAGGTCGCCCTCGGCCGGCTTGTTGGCATCAACGTTACGCATATCGGGATCCGTTGTTTCTCGCTCGGCCGGTTCCGTCAGTGTCCCGTCGCGGCGAGCAGCGATCGAAGCGCTTCCGCTTCGGATGCGAGCGCGTTGTCGGCGCCTGGTTCGAGCGCTGGCTTGCTGGCGTGTGACGTCTGGCTCGGTTCGGCGCGAACCTGTGTCTCACCGAGATCGATCTGTCCCAGCAGATGGTCGGCGAGTGCCTTGATCGTCGGAAACTCGAAAATCATCGTATCGTGGGTCTCGATTTCGAGTTCGCGCTCGACAGACGCCGAGAGATTGACCAGCGCAAGGGAGTCCATGCCGAGATCGAAAAAACCCGTCGAAACATCGGGGAGATTTTCGGTCGGAAGCCTCGCGAGAATGGCGATTTCTTCCCGCAGAAGCTGGCGCAGCGTCTGCTTGCGGCGCGTCGGGGGCTCTTGCCGCAAGCGCTCCTTCCAGCCAGCCTGAATCGTCATGGCGGGGGCGACAAGCTTGGCCTGCGGGCGGGCTTTCCACTCCGCCACGGTTCGCAGCTCTCCCTTCACGAGGCCGTCGCGACAGGCAAAACGACGAACCTTGCCGCTCGGCGTGCGTGGCAGATTGCCGGGTCGTATCAAGGCGATCGCGGCCAGTTTCAGATTGTGTCCACGCGAGACGGCGGCGCGAATGGTCCGGAAGACCTCGTCTTCATCCAGGCCGCGCAGACCTTCGCGCGTCAATTCGCAAACGACCCCCACCTGTTCCGTGCCGTCGATTTCGAGGCCGAAGACGCCGGCGCGTCCCTGCGCCAGCCCCGGATGGCAGGAAAAGACGGTCTGCTCGATGTCTTCGGGGAAATAGTTCTGGCCTCGAATGATGATGAGGTCTTTCAATCGCCCGACGATATAGATCTGGTCCTCGATCATGGCACCCAGATCCCCGGTTCGCCGCCAGCCGCCCGATCCCTCCAGGTGCTGGTCGAATGTCTCGGCATTCAGTCGCGAGCGGCCCCAATAGCCCGGCGAGACATTGGGCCCTTTGATCCATATTTCCGCGACAGTGCCCTTATCGACGCGCTTCAGCGTTTCGGGATCGACGAGCGCCATTTCGAGGCCTTTGGCGGGACGCCCGCAGGCTGCCAGTTCCACGCGGTCTTCAGCGGGCGTATCGGAAGGCGCTTCGACAAGCCGTCGTCCGGTTGCAAGATCGGCGCGGCGCATGGATCGGACGATCGGCGGTTCCTCGGGCCGATTGCCGGCCTGGAACAGCGTTGCCTCCGCCTGGCCGTAGCAGCAATAGAAGGATTGCCAGCGGAAACCGAAGGGCTCGAAGGTCGATGTGAACTGACGCAGCGTATCGGGGCGGACCGGTTCGGCGCCGCTATAGGTTATGCGCAAGGAAGACAGATCGAGCCCAGCGGCAGCCTTTGCCGTGAATTTGTCGGCGCAATGCTGATAGGCGAAATTGGGGCCGCCGATCACGGTGGCCCGGGCATGAGTGACCAGATGAAGAAATCTGATCGGCCGCCGCAGGAAGGAGGCCGGCGCCATCAGCCATGCGGGAAAGCCATTATAGATCGGGGCGAGCAGCCCGTCGATCAAACCCATGTCGTGATAATGGGGTAGCCAGCAGGCCGCACGGTCACTGGAACCATATCGAGCGGCAATTGCCATCTGTTCGAGATTCGCGATCAGATTGCCATGGGTCACCATGACCCCTTTGGGCTCGCTGGTGGAGCCCGACGTATATTGCAGAAACGCGATTTCGTGGCCTTCGGGCGCGGTGAAGGCCAGTTCTACGTTCACCGGGCCGCAAGAGTTTGAGCTCTCGGCTCCCTCCGGCGCCAGACAAAAGCCGTGCCCGATGGCCTGCTGCAATGGGCGGAGCGTCTCGAGCAGATCGTCTGCGCACAGGATACCCGATATGCCCGCATCCCGTGCGATGTGAAGCCAGCGACTGATGCCATCCGTCCGCCGGGGCGCGGGGACGGGCACGGCGATGGCGCCGGCGTACAAGCACCCGAGAAAGGCCGCGAGAAAAGGCAAACCGGGCGGATAGACTACCAGCAGTCTCGACCCCTTCCTTGAGAGACCGTTCGTCGTGATCTGCCGGGCGACCTGTTTGGCCCGATTGGCAAGCTCCCGCCAGCTCCAACTGGTGGGAACCGCCTGATCGAAGGGCGTCGAGTCATCCTCGTAAAAGCGCAGGCCGATCATAGCAGGCGTTTCAACGCAGCGACGCTCGAGCCTGGCGATGATGGAGTCATTCTCGCGCTTCAAACCGACGCTTTCGGTAGCTGACAAATGCTGCACTCCGGCATCCCCGTTTGGCCGCTCTGCTTCTAGGCCGGCATCGACGAATATCAACTTCAGATAGCATTTTCTGAAAGCTGTCTTCGTCAGCTCTCCGGCTCACCGACTCCGATTTCTCCGCTTGGAATACCGACCGGCTTGATCGGACACCTATTAAACTTGACATTGATAGTCAACAATTGGCATGAGCCATTTCACCGGGCTGCCGTGGCCTGAATTTCGAATTCGAAGGTCGGTGGAAGACCGGTTCCTTTCTATAATTATTCCAATGTTATGCGTCGTGTGACCAAGGGTGAGAATGTGAGATGGATGGAGATATGAGTCAGCTCGACGCAATCTCTGATATGCTCCATGATCTACGACTGAGAGGCGTAGAATTTCGGCTCGAGAATGGAAGAATCCGTCTTCACGGTCCCGAAAATGCGCTGACGAACGAGGTGACTCGGAGCATTCAGAAGCGCAAGGCCGACATTATCGAATTTCTCTCAGAGGTTGCAGAGTCCTCATCGTCGGAACTGGCGCTGGTGCCAGCTCACGGTTCGGCGCTTCCGCCACTCTCTCGCGCCCAGCAGCGGCTGTGGTTCGTCGAGCAGATGGCACCGAACGCCGGGCTTCATCACATGCCGTTCGCCATCGGCGCTCATGGCGAACTCGATCTGCCCGCATTGAAGGCTGCCCTCGCCGCCATCGTTGAGAGGCACTCGGTCTTGCGGTCCCGCATCAGGACGCCCAACGGCGAGCCCATTCAGGAGATCGTCGACGATTGCATCGTGCCGTTTCACACGGTGGAGCGCCCGGGATGCAAGCCGGACGATGCCGAAATCCGCGAGTTCCTGCGCCAGGAGATGCGCCGGCCGTTCGACCTGACCTCAGAGCCACCATTGCGCGTGACGCTCTTGCGCTTCGCTGCCGACCGCCACCTGTTTCTTTTTACACTGCATCACATCTGCGCGGACGGCGCGTCGATGGAGATCTTCTTTGCGGAGCTTGTCGCTGCCTATCGCCGCATCAAGGGCGAGGCTGTCGAGGCGCCAGCCGCATTGCCGGTCCAGTACACGGATTTCGCAGCTTGGCAGAGGCAGGAGCCGCTCCAAAAATCGCTTGCGTTCTGGACATCCAATCTCGAGAACTTGCCGGCAACGCGCCTAGCGACGGATTTTCCGCGACCGGCTGTCCATGAGGGCCGAGCAGGCTACCATCAGATCGAATTGAGCGCCGAGACCTGTGGGCAGCTGCGCGAGCTCGCACGGCGCGAGCGTTCGACGCTTTTCGCCACGCTCTTTACCGCCTTCGATATTCTGCTGTCGCGTTATTGCGGACAGAACGACCTTGTCGTCGGAACACCCTTTGCAAACCGTCGTCACCCGGAAACCGAGGGTTTGATCGGGCTATTCGTCAATCCATTGCCCGTTCGGGTGAAGCTGTCCCCATTCGAAGGCTTCGCCAGAAATCTTCAGCGCGTGCAGAAAGCGCTGTGGTCAGCCTATGAGCACCAGCACGTCCCCTTCGAAAGACTGGTGGAGGAATTGCAGCCTGAGCGCGACCCGTCTCTCAGCCCGCTCTTCCAGCTCAAGTTTCAGCTCGATCAGAAGCTCACGAGCACGGTCGAACTGCCCGGAATGGAACTGCGCCGTCTTGATATTCGAGATGGCACTGCGCCGCTCGATCTCAGCCTCAATCTTCAGGAGGAGGGGGAGATTGTCAAAGGCGCCTTCGTCTATGACGCCGCGCTCTTTCACGCCCGCACGATCGCCGACCTCGCGGATCGTTTTACGATCCTGCTCGCAGAAATGCTGGCAAAGCCTGACGAGCCGATTTGCAGCCTGCATCTTCTGTCGGAGCCGGAGCGTCAAAGGCAGCTTTTCGACTGGAATGATACGCGAACACCATACGATACGGAGCGACGTTTTCACGAGCTCTTCGAGGAGCAGGTCGCCGCGCGGCCGGATGAAACGGCCATTCTTTATGCCGGGGACGACGATGTCGAAAGCTGGAGCTTCGACCGGCTGAACCGGAAGGCAAATCAGATCGCTCACTGCCTGCGTTCGCGCGGCGTTCTGCCAGAAACGGTGGTGGCGATCGCGCTCGATCGCGGCCCGGAAATGGTTGCAGCCTGGCTCGGCGTTCTCAAGGCAGGTGGCGCTTGGTTGCCGCTCGACCCGGCCTATCCGGCAGAGCGTCTGGAATACATGTTCGCCGATTCAGGCGCGAAACTCGTCTTGACGACGAGCGACAAGAACTTGTCGGACAGCGCCGAACGGATCGATCTCGACGTGGATTGGCCTGATCGAGAAAGCACTGCCAATCCGGTCAATGTCAGCTCACCGAACCATCTGGCATACGTCATCTACACATCCGGTTCGACGGGAAAACCGAAGGGCGTCCTCGTCGAGCATGCCGGCCTCGTCAATCTCGCGCAGGACAAGATCCGGGTCTGCGGTGTTCGGCCGGGCGATTGCGTCCTGCAATTTTTCAGCTTCAGTTTCGATGCATCGATCCCGGAACTGATCATGAGCCTGGGCGCTGGCGCCCGGCTGCTTCTGCTGCCTGCCGAGGAAGCGCTTCCCGGCCCGCAGCTTGCCAGCCAGATGCGGCGCCACCGGGTCACGCATATCACCATCACACCCTCGGCGCTGACATCGCTGCCCTCAGAAGACTTTCCCGATCTGCGCATGGTGCTTGTCGGTGGCGAAGCGCCGACACCTGACCTGATCGAGCGCTGGGGAAGCGACCGGCTCTTCGTCAACGCCTACGGACCGACCGAGACGACGGTCAATGCGAGCATGGTAGCCTGCGATGGCGAGAGCGCCGACGCGGTAGTCTCGCCATCGGCAAACAAGCAACTTTACGTGCTTGATGAGAACATGGAAGCCGTTCCCGTCGGAATGCCGGGAGAGCTCTTCATCGGCGGACTTGGCCTTGCGCGTGGCTATAAGGGACGTCCGGCCCTGACGGCGGAGCGTTTCCTACCCGACCCGTTCCGCTGCGGTGGCGAAGTGATCTACCGGACGGGCGATCGGGCACGCCAGCTTGCCGATGGGCGGATTCGCCTGCTCGGCCGGATCGACAGTCAAGTGAAGATCCGCGGGTTCCGAATTGAACCGGGCGAGATCGAGTCAGCCATACTGTCCCACCCCGATATTGCCGCCGCGGCGGTCGTTATTCGCGAGGATTCACCAGGCGAGAAGCGCATCAATGCGTTCTGCGTGGCTCGCGAAGGAAGGGTTCTCGGCGTTGCCGCTCTCGGATCATGGCTGGCGACCAAACTGCCGCGCTATATGGCGCCGGACAATCTTGCATTTCTTGAAAGCCTGCCGCTGACGGTCAATGGCAAGGTAGACCTTGCAGCACTGCCGCAGATTGACCGTACGGACCGCGCGGCAGGCCGTGCACCGGAAACGCCCACGGAACAGAAAATCGCTGCGGTTTTCGAAGACGTGCTCGGCATCGGGGACGTCAGCGCCTCGGACGACTTCTTTCAGCTTGGCGGCCATTCGCTTTTGGCGACACGGCTATGCGCCCATGCCAGGACACAGTTCGGTATGGAGATCGCCGTACTCGACCTGTTCAGGGCCCCGACGGTGGAAGGTCTGGCGGCGCGGCTCGACGCAGGGTCGGGCAAGCCTTCGGGCGATGGCGAAGAGTTTCTTGCAGGCGATATCCGGCTTGACGATGATATCGTGCCGCATGCGGTTAGACGAGGCGAGCATCCGCCACGCAACATCCTTTTGACAGGGGCGACAGGCTTCTTCGGCGTGTTCATTCTCGCCGAACTGCTGCGCGCGCCCGCCCGAAAGGTCTGGTGCCTGCTGCGCGGTAGAGACGCGGACGATCGGCTGAAAGCGGCGCTTGAGAGGCACGGCCTCTGGAACGACTGCTTCCGAGAGCGCATCCGGATTGTCGAGGGCGATCTCGCAGCTCCCGGCCTCGGTGTTTCTGCGGAGACGCAGGATGAACTTTGCAGAGAAATCGACGCCATCGTCCATAACGGCGCGCAGGTCCATCACCTCCATCCTTATGAGGCGATGCGGGCAGCCAATGTGAGCAGTGTGCGCGAAGTGCTCAGGCTCGCCAGCCGGAGCGGCTGTTTCGTGCATTACGTGTCATCGATCAGCGCGCTAACGCGGCCTGACGATAGCGAAACCCTGCTTGAGAGCAGTCCGATCGACAGCTTTCCTCCACCATCCGGAGGGTACAATCGCAGCAAGTGGGCTGGCGAACACCTGGCGACAGAGGCCGTGCGGCGCGGCATGCCTGTCACGATCCATCGGCCGGGAGCCATTTCCGGCGATACGATCAACGGGACTTTCAATGAGGCCGATATCCTGTGCCGCTTGATGCAGGGCTATCTTCGCTCGGGGATTGCGCCCGCGCGCGACGTTCCCCTGCAGCTTCTACCCGTCGATCATGGCGCCCGGATTCTCACCGAGATCGTCGACAGTCCCGAAAGCGCTGGGCAGACCTATCATCTGCTTCATTCCGGCCAGGTTTCCTCGGCTCTTCTGTTTGATGCTTGCAGGCAGGAAGGAATGGCCATCCGCCGCGTAAACGGCGAAGAATGGCAGGCGCATGTCAGCCGCATCGCCCGCGACGAGCCGGATCATCCGCTCTATCCGCTCGTCGGATTGCTGGAGCGGTCCGACCGAAGCGGTGGCCGCGTCCAGTCCTCCGCAGTTCCTATGGTCGATTGCCGTGCGATGCGCATGGCCGCCGCCAAAGCAAGCAGGTCCGAGCCTCGGCTCGATGCGGATCTTTTCCGAATTTACCTGCGGGCCTTCACCCGGAGTGGGGCGCTTTCTCTTTCCGCGCCAGTCAGCTGAATCGGATCAGGCAACATGGTGGAACACGCAAGACAGTACGATCACTGGGCCTGGCTGTACAACGCCACGCTCGGTCCGCGTTACGGCCAGAGCAAGATCGGCCCGTTGGCGCGCGTCATCCTGCCCGATCTGCCACAGGGCGGCGCAATCCTCGATCTGTGTTGCGGCACTGGACAACTCGCAGCGATCCTGACGCAGCGCGGCTTTTCGGTCACCGGTGTCGACGGATCGCCCGACATGCTGCGCCACGCGCGCGAGAACGCGCCAGAGGCGGAATTCATCGAAGCAGACTGCCGGAATTTTACGGTGCGCTCGAAATATGACGGCGTGATCTGCGCCAGCGCATCTCTCAATCACATGCGAACAGCCGAGGATCTGCGAGGCGTGTTCACGAGCGTCAATCATGCGCTCAAAGTCGGCGGGCCGTTCGTGTTCGACGTCAATCATCCCGGCCAGATGGCGCGCCACTGGCGCGGTTCGGCGACGGAGGGAGAAACGCTTCCCGAATACGCCTGGTCGATCACGCCGCATTACGACGTGGCGACGGCGTCCGGCGCCTTCACGGTCGAGATCTACCAGCGGGCCGGTGCCGGTTCTACGCTTGCGGACTTGGCTGACAAGCTGTCTCAGAAAGGGCTGCTACGCCGCTGGCGGCTCTCCCGTCTGAGGCGATATGCGGCGATCCGCCCGGAGTGGAAGCTTAACGCTGTCACCAATTCTGTCTGGGGCCACGATATCGATTTCCTGACCAGCCTGCTTGGCGAGTGCGGGTTCAGCGCGGACGTGCGCAGCACGACGGGCGGCGCGGTCGATGACGATCACGGCGTCTACTTACTTTGCCGCAAGGTCGAGGAACTCGATCAGGCAATTGTCGGCGCAGATCGGGAGGGCGCTCTCTCGTGAACATGATGCAGAAAGTCGGAGCCGCTGACGATCCGGCGTCAGGGATCATTGCCGCATTTAATGGCAGGACGCCGGGGTCCAAGCGCGCCGCGACCGAAAATCGAAAAGTGCTTTCAGACAAGAGCCTGATCGGTCCGGCATTCACGCCGCAGATGAAGGAGGCACTCTATCCGATCGTCGTGAATCGGGCGGAGGGTGCGCATCTGTGGGATATCGACGGCAATCGCTATGTCGATATCCTGATGGGGCTCGGCACGAATCTCTTCGGCCACAATCCACCCTTCATCCGCGCAGCTATCGAGGAACAGCTCGAAAAGGGTTTCGCGATCGGGCCTCAGGCGGAACTTGCCGGAGAGACCGCCGCACTGTTCTGCCAGCTGACCGGCAAGGAGCGTGTCACATTCAGCAATACCGGAACCGAGGCCGTGATGACCGCCTTGCGGGTTGCGCGCGCTGCGACGGGACGCCGGCGCATCGCGGTCTTCTCAGGCGCCTATCATGGGCACTCCGATCAGGTTCTCAACAAATCCAGGCGGATCGAATTCATCCGGCGCGGGGCACTCGCACGCGATCATCCAGCAATTCTCAAAGCCCTTCAGCCAATCCTGAGGCGATTCCAGCTGACGCAGCCTGTGCCGGCTTTTCCCGGGGTGAGCCCGTCGACTGCCGGGGACGTGCTGATGCTGGAATATGGCAATCCGCGCTCGCTCGACATTCTGCGCCGTAAGGCAGGCAGCCTTGCCGGCATCCTTGTCGAGCCGGTCCAGAGCCGAATGCTGGAACTACAGCCAGCGGCCTTCCTTCGTGACCTGCGGGATATTGCCAATCATGCGGATTTGCCGCTCATTTTCGACGAAATGATCAGCGGCTTCCGGGTTGCACCCGGCGGGGCTCAGGAGGCATTCGGAATCGAGGCTGATCTTGCCGTCTACGGAAAGATCGCAGGCGGTGGCCTGCCTCTGTCCCTGATCGCGGGAAGCAATCGCTACATGGATTGTATCGATGGTGGATCCTGGTCGTACGGCGATGCATCCGCGCCTTCGACGCCGACGACCTTTTTTGCCGGGACTTACTGCCGCCATCCCCTCGCGCTCGCAGCGGCCCGCGCTGCCGCACACCATCTTCTCGACGAAGGACCGGGGCTTCAAAGCTCACTGAATGCGCGAACGCAGGCCCTCGTTCAGCGGCTCGACAGATCGGCCGCGGAACGAGGACTTCCCATCGGCTTCACATGCTTCGGCTCCTTCTTCCACATCGCTACCAGCCGCAGCGCGCTACCCCAGCACAGCCTCCAGCTTCTGTCTCTCCTTCTCCTGACCAGGGGCGTGCACCTGCGCGTCGGCGACAAGGGGGGATTCCTGTCCACCGCACACAGCGAGACGCAGATCACCGAGATCCACGACGCTTTCGTGGAGAGCCTCGAAACTCTCGCCGATTGCGGCCTCATCGAACGAAAAAGCGGAGCGAACGCGAAATGACGACACACGATCAGGATGGCCTCGAATACCGCGTGGTGATCAGCAACGAGGAGCGCTATTCGATCTGGCCGACCTACAAGGAAATTCCCTTCGGCTGGCGCGATGGCGCATTCAGCGGAACCCGGCAGGCATGTCTCGACCACATCGACGAAGTCTGGACCGATATGCGTCCTCTTTCTCTGAGGCGCGCCATGGACGGGACAACCGAGACTTCGGCTGATCCGTCATGAACGAAGGGCAGGCCAGACCTCTCGACAGTCCGCAAGAAACCTCAGTCGAGGGCGAAATCGACGAAATTGAAGCTCTCGCACCATCTCCGGCAGCGAGAGAAGCAGGCACGGCCGAGCATGATTGCCTCGATCTCATGCTGCCTCATGAACTGCCGACGCGGCTCGATCTGTCGACGGCGGAAAGTGAGGCGCTGCGCCCACTCCTTGAGGGTGTTCTGGACGCGCTTTCGCTTGACCATCCCAAGCGGTTGGCAAAGCTCGATGAGCTTTTGTCGCATCTGGCGCCGTCTCGCTCGGCCAAATTGGAGGCCCGGCATGCCGGCATCCCGCTTACGAGCGAGCAGACGCAGGATTACGACCGCTATTTCCGGGTCCGACGTGTCTCGTCCGAAAATCCCGCTGCGGCGCTGGTGCGAAGCCTGGTGCAGACAGTTCGCGCCGTCACCGAGCTTTATGGACAGAGCCATTCCTTAAGCGCGACCGCCCGGCAGGAGCAGGATCGCGGATTTGCGGAGCATGCTCGCCTGCTTGCCCGGAGCTTCGGGTTGGATAGCGTGAAATGAGCGAGAGAATTTCGCTTGTCCATCGCATCTGGCGCGAGTTCCACTGGGCGTTCTTTCTCAATGTCCAGGGCCTTATCATCGCTCTGAACCGCTTCGAGGCGCTGCTTGACGATGATCGGCTCGAGGATGCCGAGGTCGAATTGTACGGCGCGGAGACGCTTCTCGTCTCCTCAGCCGCCTCCATGGAGCTTGCCGCGAGCTTCTCGCGTGAAGCCTACGAAACCAGTGTCCGGGTCTCGATGACCCGTCCGAAAGTCGCGTCCGACGATTTCAGCGGACTGATGTCGTGGGAGCATGCCGTCCTGATCAGCGTCTGGCGCCGTCTGCGGCCGAAATTCGCAGACCTGCCGCCGCAGCTGAGTGATGCGCACAGCTCCTTCGTGGCAGCCTATCGCCGACTTGCCAAAAGTCATGCGCAGGTCTGCTCACGCTTCGTCAGCACGCAGAGCGGAAGCCTTCGCTACGAAGATCGCAGCGCGGTCGAGACACTGCGCCGCTTCGAAAAGGGGCGCACCAATCTCATCGACCCACAGAGAAAAGGCTGCCCGGTCGATCCGTGACCAGCAGGCCCGACGATATTCTGAGAAAGGAGCCAGCCATGAATGGCGAGCCGACCTATACCGGTTCCGGCCAGACGGCGCACCAGATCGCTGTCATTGGAATGGCGGCCCGTCTTCCTGGCGCCGACAATGTCGCCCGGTTCTGGGAGAACCTTGTGCAGGGCAGGGAGAGCATTCGCCGCTGGACGCGCGAGGAGCTGAAGCAATCCGGATTAAGCGATGCGGAGATCGATCAGGCGGATTTCGTGCCCGTCGGAGCGCCGATCGATGACGCCGCACGCTTCGACGCCGCGTTCTTCGGCTACAGTCCAGCCGAGGCCGAGCTTCTCGACCCGCAGCAGCGCGTCTTTCTGGAAACAGCCTGGGCAGCGCTTGAAACGGCCGGATACAGCGGGGATCGCCATGACGGCCCGATCGGCGTCTATGCCGCCGCAGGCGTCAATACCTACCTGTTGAATATCCATGGCAATGCGCGAATGCGCACCACGGTCAGTCCGTACGAAGTCTTCGTTGCCAATGACAAGGATTTCACCGCGTCGCGAACGGCCTACAAGCTGAACCTGCGCGGCCCAGCGGTCGCGGTGCAGAGCGCGTGTTCCTCATCCCTCGTCGCCGTCCATATGGCGGTGCAGTCGCTTCTGGGCGGTGAATGCGACATCGCCCTTGCCGGCGGTGTGTCGCTTGCTCACGCAACCGGCTACCAGGCCCGTGAGGGGAGCATACTTTCTGCCGACGGCCATTGCCGTGCTTTCGATGCCGCAGCCGCTGGCACGGTGCCTGGCAGCGGCGTTGGCGCCGTCGTGCTGAAACGTCTCGACGACGCCATTGCCGATGGCGACACGATCGATGCCGTCATCCTTGGGTCTGCTGTCAATAACGATGGCTCTCTCAAGGCAAGCTTCACGGCACCACAAGTCGACGGGCAGGCCGCCGCAATCGCCGAAGCCCACGCCGCGGCCGGTATCGATCCCGGCAGCATCGGGTATGTCGAGGCGCATGGAACCGGTACGCCGCTCGGCGATCCGATCGAGATCGCCGCGCTGACGCAGGCTTTTCGCCGGGATACCGACAGACAGGGCTATTGCGCGATCGGCTCGGTCAAGACCAATATCGGACACCTCGATACGGCGGCCGGAATTGCCGGCTTCATCAAGGCTGTTCTGTGCGTCAGGAATGGCAAGGTCGTCCCCAGCCTCCATTTCGAACAGCCCAACCCGAAGATCGATCTTGCATCCAGTCCGTTCTTTGTCGGAACGAAGCTTGACGACTGGCCACTAGAAGGACCGCGGCGCGCATGCGTGAGCTCCTTCGGCATCGGCGGGACCAATGCCCATGCAGTTCTGGAACAGGCGCCCGCCACGCTGCCGGCAAGCGAAACGACAAGCGCGCAACTGCTGACGATATCGGCCAATACGCCGACTGCGCTCGAACGTCTGGCCGTCTCTCTGGCCGACAGGCTGGAGGGTCCGAACGCACCGTCCTTGAGGGATACCGCCTTCACGCTTCGACAGGGACGGTGCGATCTACCCTTCAGGCAATGCGTTGCTTCGAGCGACAGACTGGACGCGGTCGGAAAACTGCGAAACCTGAAGAACCCACCTGAAAAGTGCGGGTCGCGCGGCAGCGAGGCGGTCTTGCTCTTTCCAGGCCAGGGAAGTCAGCGACCGGGCATGGGCAAAGGACTTTACGATGCATCGCCCAGCTTCAGGCAGGCGATCGACCACTGCGCCACGCATCTCGATGGTTCGATGCAGATCGACTTTCGCTCGCTGCTGTTTGGCACGGACGAAGCCGTACATGAGACCCGGTTCGCCCAGCCCGCGCTCTTCGCCGTCGAATACGCGCTGGCGCGATCCTGGCTCGCGAGTGGACTGAAACCGGTGGCGCTCCACGGTCACAGCATCGGCGAGTATGTAGCCGCGACCCTCGCCGGTGTCGTCTCCCTCGAAGATGCGCTCAAGCTCGTCGTCACGCGCGGTCGGCTGATGCAGGCGTCTGCGCCCGGAGCCATGTTGGCGATCATTCATCCCGATGACGCTATTGCTTCATTCCTTGGCGGCGATCTCGCTCTTGCCGCCGTCAATGCTCCTGGCCTCAGCGTCGCCTCTGGACCGGTCGCACAGATCGAAGAGTTGCGGACAAGGCTGGATGGCAGAGGAATCGGCCATCAGCTCATCAGGACCTCGCACGCCTTTCATTCGCCGATGATGCACGATGCCGCCGAGGCGTTCCGGGAGGCGCTTGCAGAGGTCTCGTTGCATGCACCGACGATTCCGCTGATCTCGAACGTCACCGGGACCTGGATGAGCGACGAACAGGCGAGATCGGGGGATTATTGGGCCGATCATCTGCTCGCGCCCGTCCTGTTCGAAGCCGGCACGCGCACTCTTCTGGCCGATGGCGATCCGATCTTCATCGAAGCAGGACCGGGCTCGACCCTCGCTGGTCTGACGCGGCAGACCGCCGGTTCGAACGCTCGTGTCATCGGCGGCTTTGCGCCAGGGCATGAAGAGTATGTCGAGTTTCTCGAAGCGGTCGGACGATACTGGTGCTGTGGCGGAAAGGTCGAAGCTCCTTCACCGGATCGCGCTCGCCGCGTTCCACTCCCGACCTATCCCTTCGAGGGCGAGAAGTACTGGATCGAGCCTGATAGCGAGAACCAGCCGCAGGCTAAAATCGCCGCGGCGGGCGCGGGGTTCTACGCGACGCGATGGGAGCGCGCGCCCAGCATCGTTCCCTCCGCGCCCCGGCTTTCCGGCAATGTCGTGATCTTCGACGATGGCGCGATCGGTGAAAAGTTCGCTGATGAGTTCGAGCGCGGCGGCGCCGAACCCTATCGGGTGATCGCCGGAAAAGGTTTTGAAGAGACCGGCTATCGCTGCTTCAGCGTCGACCCGCAATCGCGGGACGACTTTCGAAGTCTTGTGGAGGAGCTGGAGTCACGTGGAGCGTCGATCGACCGGATCGTCTTCGCGTGGCCGCTCTCGCGCCAGACTACCGACGACGATTCCGATCTTGCCCGGTCGCTGGTTCACGTCGCCTGCTCAATGCAAGATATCGGGAAGCGTGTCAGTCTCGTCGCTCTGACGCTGGAGGCCGAGGACGTCACCGGTGCGGAAAGCTCTGCACCGTCTCAAGCCATGATCGCTGGCGCGCTTCGCGTGATCGCTCAGGAGAACGCCAATCTCTCGTGTCGTCGGATCGATCTCGGCCGGGATCAGCTCGGTTCGCCGGGCGCCTTGGCAAAACGTGTTCGCTCGCAACTCGGACTGAAGAACGAGCTGACCGCTCTTAGGGGACAGTATTGCTGGCTTCCGACGGTCGAACGGCTGGAACTGTCTGCGCAAGATCACGAACCACGCATCAAGCCCGGCGGTGTTCATGTCGTCGTCGGCGACATCGCATCGGGTGTCGGCGAGCACTGGCTGGCCGGTCTGCGCGCCTCGTCCGTCAGGCTTGCCGTCATTGAGGATTGCCATCCGGCGGTCGGGCAGAACGCCGATCTCGAACTGAGCGCCGATTGCACCAATGCGCAGGAACTGGGGGAAGCCCTCAGGACCGTGGCGACGGAATGGGGACGGATCGACGGAGTATTCCTCAGCCTGACGCAGTCGAACGAAGAGTCCGCAGCGCTCATCACCGATCTGGACGAGCGATACTGGGCCTACAACCGGGCCACCAAGCTGGCTCCGCTTCGGGCACTCGATGAGGCTCTCGGCCGGATGAAAGTCGGTTTCTGCTGCGTGCAATCGTCGCTCGCGACCATGGCTGGCGGGCTGGGACTTGCCGCCTATGCGGGCACCTACAGGGCGCTGGAGCAGTTCGTTGCCAGAAAGAATCGCTCCGCCGGAGTGCCCTGGTTCTCGATCGGCTATCCGCTGATCGGCGACAGCGAACCGGCCGTTGAAAGTACGAGAAATGCGTTTGCCGTAACGCCGGATGCTGCGTGGGATATGACCCGCCGCATCATCGATGTCGGGTATATCGGTCAGATCGCAATCGCCGGCGCAGATATTCTCGCCGAGCAAACCAGGGCCGCCTACGGGGTAAAGGAGGCTGGTCGCCCGGAAGGAACCCGGCAACGCCCCGAAATGTCGGTACCCTATCTGGCCCCGCAAAATCCGGCCGAGGCCGCCATAGTCGAGATTTTCGAGGATCTGCTTGGGCTTCAGGGAATCGGGGTGAACGACGGCTTCTACGAACTTGGCGGCCATTCGCTTCTGGCCATAAGGGCGCTCGCCAAGCTGCGGGAAGCCTTCCCGGTCGAGATCGAGATGCGCGAACTCCTCTTCGACAATCCGACGGCGTCCGGCATCGCTGCCGCCGTCGAGGCGCGATCCGGCACGTCCGATGGCCAGGACGAACTGGCCGGGCTGCTCGACGAGGTAGGCAGCCTCTCCGACGAGGACGTCACAAGAATGCTTGCAGAGGCTGACGATCGATGAACCAGATTCAGCAGAAACTTGCGGCCTTGTCGCCCGAGCGACGCCGTCTTCTGGAGCGCAAGCTGCGGGCGCAGGGCATGTCGGTCCCCAATGTTTTGGCAAGACGCGACCCGGACGAGACGGACCTGCCCCTGTCATCGGCTCAGCAGCGGCTCTGGTTCATGCAACAGCTTGAGCCGAAAACGGCTGCCTACAACATGAACATGGCGCTGCGGCTGCGTGGTCCGCTCGATGCAAACGCTCTCGCGCGCGCGTTCGCGAGCCTGGTGAAGCGGCATGAACCCCTGCATACTCGCTTTGCACACGGGGATGACGGCCAGCCCAGGCAGATCGTCGACCTCACTTCCAGCCCAGCAATCGATTTCGTCGATCTGAGTGGAGCCTCCGACCCAGAGATCGAGGCGCGCGCGGCAATCGACGCCATGGTCGCCACTGCCCACGATCTCTCGCGACCGCCCGTGATCGCGAAACTGCTTTGCATCGCCGAGAGCGATCACGTGTTCGGGCTCGGCATGCATCATATCATCAGCGATCGCTGGTCGACCGGCGTCCTGATGCACGATCTCTCGCGTCTTTACGAAGCCGAGGTCACTGCATGCTCCGCCGATCTGCAGCCGCTCGAAATGCAGTTCGCAGACTGGGCGTTATGGCAGAACAGGGCGCTCGACGAACCGCAGTTCAAAGAAAAGCTTGGCTACTGGACCGACCATCTTTCCGGCGAGCTGCCCGTCCTCGAACTCCCCTTCGATCGAAGCCGCAGCGCTTCGGCAAGCTTCAGCGGCAAGCATTATCCGGTGCGCGTCGATGAGGAACTCGCCTCTCGCCTTCGCCGCTTCGCGGCCAGGCAGAACGTCAGTGTCTTCACGCTGCTGCTCACCGGTTTCAATCTGCTGCTGCATCTTTACAGTGACAGCGACGATATCGTCGTGGGCAGCGAGGTCGCCAATCGCGACAATGCACAGACCCAGGGCATGATGGGGCCATTCGTCAACACGCTGGTCCTGCGAAACGATCTGTCTGGCGATCCGGCTTTCGCTACGCTTCTGGAGAATGTCGCCCGAACATTGAGAAGCGGACTGGCGCATCAGGACGTGCCGTTCGAGCGAATTGTTGCGGCCAAGAATCCCGAGCGCTCTCTGTCGGAACTCAATCCCCTCTTTCAGGTCAAGTTCGACGTTCAGCATCACGTCGCCGAAGCTCCAGGGCTTTACCGGCTCGATGTCGAGAACTGGGGCGTGCGCGAGCAGTCGACCAAATACGAACTGCGCTTCAATCTCGAAGATGACGGCACGGGAATTGGGGGCAAGGTCGAATATTCGAGCGAACTCTTCGACGAGGCGACGATCGCTGCCATGGTGGCGCGTTTCGAGCGGCTACTCGCAGAGGCGGAATCCGCTCCCGAGCGCCGGCTTTCGCAGTTTCAGCTCCTCTCGCGCGAAGAGGCGGCCGCCGTATTCGAGCTCGGCAGAGGACCGGTCAGAGACTATCCGACTGGCATCTGCCTTCACGATCTCTTTGCCGAGCAGATGCGCGCCACCCCGGATGCCGTCGCGGTCACCGATGGACGGAAAACGTTCAGCTATCGCGAACTCCACGACGAATCTTCGAAGATCGCCCGCGCGCTCGTAGCCAAAGGCGTGCGACCGGGAGATCGGGTCGGTCTCCATGTGACACGATCGGCGAGGATGATCGCCGCTCTGTTCGGCATCATGCAGGCGGGAGCGGCCTATGTGCCGCTGGATACCGGATATCCGCTCGACCGGCTGGCCTTCATTGCCGAAGACGCCGGCGTCGAGGTCCTTCTGTGCGACAGCATACCGGCTTTCGCTGCGGCGCATTCGCTGACGGTCATCGATCTAGCCGCTCTGCCCGACGCTGCCGATGCCGTCCTGCCTGTCGTGCGCGACGACAGCCTTGCCTATGTGATCTATACGTCCGGCTCGACGGGGCGCCCAAAGGGCGTATCGGTCGAACACCGCAACGTTGTCGCCTTCATGCATTGGGCGAAAGAGCGGTTTACCGCAGACGACCTTGCCTGCATGCTCGTCCCCACATCGATCAGTTTCGATCTGTCGATCTTCGAGCTTTATGCGCCGGTCGTCATGGGCGGAGCCCTGGCTGTCGCCGATCATTTCCTTTCGCTGTCCGCCCTCGGCGAGGAAATCGCGATCACGGCCGTCAATACCGTGCCCAGCCTGATGCAGGAATTTCTGGAAGACCATGAATTGCCGCCTTCCGTCACGACGGCGACGTTCTGCGGTGAACCGCTTCCTGCCTCGTTGGTCGAGAAACTGCGTCACGACTATCCGGCACTCAAGATCTATAATTTCTACGGTCCGTCCGAGGATACGGTATTTTCCACCGAGATCGCCCTGCACGGTGATGGCTATCGCAGCGGCATCGTACCGATCGGCCGATCCATGCCGAACACGCGATGCTCCATCCTCGATCGCGCCCAGAGGCTGCGCCCGCCTGGGCTATCGGGTGAACTCTATATCGGCGGGACGGGCGTGACCCGTGGCTATTATGGACGTCCCGGCCAGACGGGCGAGCGATATGTGCCGGATGCTTTTTCCGGCGTTGAGGGTGCGCGTCTCTACCGGACCGGCGATCGCGTGGTCAGCCGACGCGACGGCATCATGGAATTCCGCGGCCGCTTCGATCATCAGGTAAAGATTCGGGGCCTCCGCATCGAGATTGGCGAGATCGAGCACAATATCGAGCAGCTCTCAGGCGTGTCGAAGGCCGCCGTGAGCGTCACGAAGGGTGCCGACCGGCAGCTTGCCGCATTCGTGGAACTTCAGGACGGGGCACAACAGGAAAGCGCCGCGCTGCGCCGCGAGCTTTCGACGATCCTTCCCTCCCACATGGTCCCGACACTGTGGCATCTGGTCGAGCGCCTTCCGCAGCTGGCGAACGGCAAGATCGATCGCGGCGCCTTGTCCGCGCTCGCCGAGATCGAGCAGGCGGCGGCTGTCGCGCCCGAACCCGGCCTTGAAAGCGATGTCGCGGAGGCCTGGCGACAGGTCTTGAGCGTCGAAACCATCAGCGCCCATGACGATTTCTTCAAGCTCGGCGGCCATTCGCTGCTCGCAATGCGCATGCTGGCGCGGCTTCCCGCAGGGTTCGGCGGCAAAGACAATCTTCGCAAACTGTTCGAATTTCCACGCTTGAGAGATTTTACCGCCGCCCTCGATGCGCAATCGCGCGTTCAGGACGGCGGTCAGGCATTCGTCCTGCCGCTGCCGGAGGGTGTGAGCCCACCGCTCTCCTTTGCCCAGCAACGGCTCTGGACCCTCACTCAGCTCGAACCCGAAAGCGCGTTTTACAATGTCTCCGCTGCGGTCCGACTGAAGGGCAGGCTGGATGAGGCTCGGCTGCGCGCCGCCTTCGGCAAACTGGCCGAGCGCCACGAGGCGCTGCGCACCTGTTTCGTAGCGACGGATGGACAGCCACGGATTGTGGTCCTGCCGGAGGTGAAGCCAGAGTTCGATCGGCGCTCGATATCGCCTGAATGCCTCGATGCTGAGCTCACCACCGCCGCCGCGACTGTCTTCGATCTCGAAAGCGGCCCCAGCTTCCGGGTTCATCTCTTTTCGCTCGGCGCCGAAGATCATGTCGCGCTTCTTGTCGTTCATCACATCGTCGCCGATGCCCAGTCGGTGAAGCTGCTGATGCGCGATGCCACGCATATCTACGACGCGCTGGCAAACCCTTCGGATGACGAAGCCCTGCCGCAACTCACTCTGCGCTACGGCGACTTCGCCGCGTGGCAGCGTCAGCAGGATTTCGATGGCGAGATTGCCTTCTGGCGCGAGAGGCTGCGTGATGCCCCACCGCTTCTGGAACTGCCGACGGACTTTCCTCGTGGAACCGAACATAACTTTTCCGGAGCAAGTCGGGCTTTCCAGATCGATCCAGAGACGACTTCGCTGTTGCAGAATGCCGCGCTGAAGCTCAACGCGACGCCATATATGTTGGCTCTGTCGGCCTTCGCCGTGCTGCTTTCCCGTTTCAGCGACAGTGAGGAAGTGGTGATCGGGACCCCGATCTCGCAGCGCCCGCACAGGGCGCTCGAAGACGTGGTCGGCATGTTCGTCAACACGCTCGCGCTTCGCCTGCCGCACGTTGGCGAGAAGAGTTTTGCTGCGCAGGTATCAGCTGTTCGCGAGAGAATGCTCGAAGCATTCAACAATCAGAACGTCCCCTTCGAGCGCATCGTCGATGAACTCGAGATACCACGAACCTGGAGCCATAATCCGGTATTCCAGGCCATGTTCACGTGGCAGACCGACGAGGGCGAAACGCTCCACTGCCCGCATGGACTGGTATGCGAAACCGTAACACTGCCGCAGGGCACGTCGAAGGTGGATCTCACCCTCGATGTCCGCCAGCGTTCCGATCGCCTGGACTGCACGCTGATCTATCGGACGGATCTCTTCCTGCCCGATACGATCGACAATCTCGCCGACAGTTTCTCGACATTCCTGTCAGTGCTTCTCAACCAGCCGGAAACGCCCATAGCCCAGCTTTCGCTCCTGTCCGAAAGCCAGCTGCGTCAGCTCGAAACGTGGAACGATACCTCGCGGACGACCGAAGGAACCACGCAAACTTTGCACGGCTTCTTCGAGCGCAGCGCTGCGCGTGTTCCGGATAAAATCGCCGTCTCCGATCGCCACCGATCGCTCTCCTACCGCGAACTCGATATCCGCGCCGAACATCTCGCCCGGCATCTCGTAAAGCTCGGTGTCAGGCGCGGTGACCGGATCGGAATCTGCCTGCCGCGAAGCGTCGATCTCATCGCGACCATTTTCGCCGTTCTCAAGACGGGAGCGGCCTATGTTCCGCTCGATCCCAATTATCCACGGGAGCGCATCGAATTCGTGGCGTCCGACGCCTCGTTGTCGATGGTGCTGACCGATAGTTCTTTCGCCGGCTTTGAAAGCGTGCCGCTTCTCGATCCGATACCGGTCCTCGCAGGGGCAGCCAACTCGCCATCCGGCGAAGAGACATTCGCCTCCAAGGCGGAGATCAGCGCCAGAGATCTGGCCTATATTATCTACACATCGGGTTCGACGGGCATCCCGAAAGGTGTCTGTATAGAGCATGGCAACGCGGCCGAACTGGCACGATGGGGACTTGCCACATTCGACGACCAGCAGCTTTCCGGCGTGCTGGCCGCGACGTCGGTCTGTTTCGACCTGTCCGTCTTCGAGATTTTCGTCACCCTCGCAGCAGGTGGACGACTCTATGTACTCGATGATCTGTTTGAGCTGCCAGATGCGCCCTTCGCCGACGAGATCACTCTGATCAATACGGTTCCCACTGCGATCACCGAATTGCTTGGATTCGGGCCGCTGCCGAAGAAGGCCGGCACAATCTGTCTTGCCGGGGAGGCGCTGCCGGCGGCGCTGGCGGACAGGGTCCTTTCCGACCCTGCCGTTCATACCCTGCATGCGCTTTACGGACCATCCGAGGACACGACGTTTTCCAGTGGCAGCATAGTCGATGCACCGGGACAGCCGATCCATCTTGGCAGGCCTGTCGAGAACACGAAAATCTTCGTTCTCGACGGAAACATGCAGCAGGTGCCGATCGGCATGCCTGGAGAGATCTATCTCTCGGGAGCCGGCGTCACGCGCGGCTATCACGCTCGTCCAGGTCTCACGGCTGAGCGCTTTCTGCCCAATCCGTTCTCCCGCGATCCAGCGCATGCCGTTCTTTATCGCAGCGGCGATCGAGGGCGATATCGCTGCGACGGCAATATCGATTTTCTCGGGCGGGCCGATCGGCAGATCAAGGTAAGCGGATTTCGGATCGAACCGGGCGAGGTTGAATCGGTACTTCAGCAGCATCCGCAGATTTCTGCCGCTGTCGTCGATGCCTGGCGAGACGAGAGCAACCACGCGCGGCTCGCAGCCTGGGTAGAAACGCCGACATCCCTTTCGCGGCAGGAACTTGCCGCCCATGTCGCGGCAGGTCTTCCACATTATCTCGTACCGACGCTTTTCCTTTGTCTCGAGAAGATGCCGCGCCTGCCGAACGGCAAGCTTGATCGCAAGGCTTTACCCGATCCGATTCTTCAGACACCGCTCCACTCGGCCGAACCCGACGCGCGCCTGCCTTCAACAGACATTGAAAAACGCATGGCGGCGATCTGGCGCGATCTCCTCGGCCGCACGGAAATTTTCCGCGACGACAGCTTCTTCGCGCTTGGTGGCGACTCGATTCTCGCAATTCAGGTTGTGGCCCGCGCAAGGCGGGAGAATATCGCCATCTCACCGCGCCAGCTTTTTCAGTATCCGGTGCTCGATGCGCTTGCCGCGTCGATCGAGACCAGCGCGGAAAGTCCGGTCGATTTGGCCGACGCGCCTGAGAGGGCGCCGCTCGGCCCCGCCCAGCGATGGTTCTTCGAGCAGGATTTCGCTGCGCCGGCTCATTGGAACCAATCCGTCCTCCTCGTCCCCGCGCGGCGCCTGGGCGCTGAAATGGTTCAGGCCGCGATCGCGCAATTGCAGGATGCTCATCCGGTTCTCGGAAGCCGTTTCGAGAAGGAGGCCGGCGATTGGGTCCAGACCTGCCAAAAGGATGCCGCGAAGCCGACACTCAGAGAGATCGACTGCAGCACGTCGGATCTTGAGCAGGCGATCCAGTCCGCCATGGCCGAGCTTCAGCAAGGCTTCAATCTGTCGGACGGACCGCTCTGGGGCGCCGCGCTCATCGATATCGAAGGGGGAGAACAGCGCCTTGGCATCGCCGCTCATCATCTCGTCGTCGACGGCGTTTCCTGGCGCATTCTCCTCGATGATCTCGCTACGATCTTCGAAGCAGCGGAAAACGGGGAAACCTGGAACAGTCCGCAACCGAGTTCGGCTTTCGGCAACTGGTCGGAAGCGCTCGCGCGAACCAGCCGTTTCGATGGCGAACTCGCCTATTGGGCAGAACTTTGCGAAGCGGATGCCGACGCATTTCCGAGCGACTATCCCGGCGGCTCCAATCTGGTCGCCGATACGGAGCTTGTCGAAACTCGAATTGGTCCGGACCTGACGCGGACGCTGCTGTCCGACGCGCTGACGAATTATCCGGTGAGAATCGACGAACTCCTCGTCTGCGCGCTGCTCGGCGCGGCAAGCGATGTTTGGCGCATGCAGCGCCTGCGCATCATTCTCGAGGGTCACGGACGGATCCCATTGCCAGAAGCGAACGATCTTCATCGCACCGTTGGCTGGTTCACCGCCTTCTATCCGCTGCTGGTGGAAGCGCGGACGGATATCCGCACAATGCTTCTGGGCGTCAAGGAAAGCATGCGGCGGACGCCGCAGGAGGGCGGCGGCTACGGCGTGTTGCGCCATCTTCGCGGCGCGGCCTTGCCCAGTCTCGAGGAGATTTCGGACCTGAGGTTCAACTATCTCGGCCAGATCGACAATCTCTTCCCGGCAGGCGCGCCGTTTTCTCGTGCGCGTGAAAGGCCCGGGCCTGCGCGGGGGGCGGACAATGATCGCGGCGTGCTCATCGACGTCAATGCGATCATTGCCGACAAGGAATTGCGTTTGAGCTGGGCCTATTCCGGCGCACTGCATCGGCAAAGCACGATCAAGACGCTTTCCGAGCGCTTCGTCGACCGCCTTGGCGCACTAATCGAACTGGTGACCCGTTCCGACGAAGACGGACACACGCCGTCCGACTTCAGGCACATGGACATCGATGCGATCGAACTCGAAGACCTGTTGGGGAGGCTCTGACGTGACAGAACACAAATCCAGCTCGTCCTCCGTGACGGATCGCAGGAATATTGCGGATATCTATCCGCTTTCGCCCATGCAGAGCGGCATTCTCTATCACGCCCTCTCGGAAGGCGAGACAGGCGTCTACGTTCCGCAGACCGCACAGATGATCACCGGACCAGTCGACACCGACGCGCTTCGGCGCGCCTGGCAGAGCGCTGTGGACCGCCATCCGGTTCTCAGAACGGCATTCTTCTGGGAAGAGCGAGACGAGCCGTTCCAGATCGTCTTCAAGAAAGTGCCGCTCGAATGGCATCAACTCGACTGGTCCGATAGAACGCAAACTGAGAGCATGGCACTCCGCGAGCTGTTCGCAAGAACGCGCGAAATGCCGTTCGACCTGCGGCGGCCATCGCAACTGCGCGTGCAATGGATCAACCTCGGCGCCGAGCGATCCATCCTGCATGTGAGCTATCATCACATCATTCTGGACGGCTGGTCGGTGCGCCAGTTGCTCGACGAGATTATGCGGCTCTATTGCCGCGAGACCGGCATTGCCAATCTGCCGCTTACGTCTCCGCCGCCATATGCCGACTATATCGGCTGGCTGAAATCGCGTGACGGAAACACATCAAACCAGTTCTGGCAGGAGTACCTTGCAGGCTATGAGAAGAAGGCTGCGCTTGCCTCGAAGTCTGGCGGCGACGCGTTCGAACGGCGCTCATGGAGCTGCTCTGACAGCCTTCACGCGCGTTTGAAGCATCTTTGCTCCTGTCGTAGCCTGACCATTAGCACGCTTCTGCAGGGCGCGCTCGGTCTCGTGATGGCGCGGGCGGCCGGTCGGAACGACATTGTTTTCGGAACGACCGTATCCGGACGCCCTTCCGATCTTGCTGGCGCTACCACGATGATAGGCCTGTTCATCAACACGCTGCCCGTGCGCGTTCGTCTGGCTCCCGACCTGCCTGTTGGCGATTGGCTAACGGGGTTGCAGATGCAACAGGCCGAAACGCTCGATCACCATCATGTGCCGCTCTCGCAAATTCAGGGCCGTGGTGGCGGATTGTTCGATACGCTTCTGGTCGTCGAGAATTTTCATGGCGGCGGATCGCGGATCGACTCCCTCCCATTCCGGGTCGAGAATGTCGATTTCGACGAGCGGACGCATTTTTCTCTGACGATCTGGGCGCGACCGGAAGCAAACTCGCTTCATTTGCTGGCGGGGTCGGATTGCCTGCCGTGCTCCGACCTCGACGAACTCCTGAAGAGCATCGGAGCAGCTCTTGAACGCTTCGCGCAGGAGCCGGAAAGCAACCTTGCCGAACATATGAGGACCACTGCCGCACCCAAGGTGATAGCGGACACGATCGATGATCCGACCGAATGGTTTCTCCCGGCAAATGCCGCACCATCGGCAACGCCCATCGCCACCGACACGGAGGCCGCCGTCGCAAGGGCTTTTACGGAAGTTCTCAAATGCGGTCCCGTCAACCGTGCGACGGATTTCTTCGAACTCGGCGGTCATTCGCTGCTGGCTGCCCGGATCGTCAGTCGCCTGCGAAGCGAATTTAGCATCGCGATTCCGGTTCGCGCGGTTTTCGACCATCCACACCTTGCCGATCTGGCCTCTCATATCGATGAGCTGCGGGCGGCTAACGCGGCAGACACGAACTATGTCGACATAGAGATCTGAACGAGTGCATGTGATGACGACGCGCCCGGTCCTTCTCGCCCTGCCGCCTGCGGGTATCGGACCTGCCATGTTTCGACCGTGGCAGAAGGCGGTGAGAGATTTTGACGTTCATGCGGTCTCGCTACCGGGACGCGAAGCGCGCTTTTCCGAGCCTCCAGCCCAGGATATCGGCGAGCTTGCCGACAGGCTTTCGCGCGAACTGGAGGGATATGCGCATTCCCGCTATGCCGTCTTCGGATACTCGATGGGAGCCCTTCTCGGCTATGAGATCGCGCTCAGATGGCAAAGCCAGGGGCTGAGACCGCCCGAGCATTTCTTTATTCTTGGCTGCAACGCTCCCGACCGGATGGTTCTCGATCGCGAACCACTCCACACCATGGGCTATCGCGAATTCATTCGAGCCCTTCACGAACTCGGAGGACTTCACCCGGAGATCGTCGCAAATGAAGAAGCAATGGCGCTTTTCGAGCCGGGACTGCGCAATGATTTTCGCCTGTGTGAGACCTACAGGCCCGACGAATCCAGACCGCGGCTCGCTTGCAGCGTTGATGCCTACGTGGCGATGGACGATCATTTCGTAAATTGCGATGCGGCGTCCGCCTGGTCGCTTTTCGTGACGGGTACGGTGAGCACGCACTCTATCGAGGGACGGCACATACTGGATGAAAAGGCGCTTTCCGCCATCCCGGATTTGATAGCGAAGCATTGGCCCGGAAACCGGACGGGGGGGCACCAGAAGTCCCCAGCGCCACTGCTGAAGAGCGGTGCGGGCTTTGGGTAAGGACTGCCGAGCGCGCCGCCCCAGCCCGCGCGCCGCATGATGATTGGTGTCCGCCGCGCTCGTAAAAGCGAATGCCGAAAGGCCCTTCGGTCCCCGTTGGCTCGATGTGGCAGGGCTTCATCCTTGGCGTGATTCCTGTTTGCCAACTGGAGGTGCTTATTGTGGAGTCGTGAAATCAACTTTACGAAACGATCTGAAGCCTCGAACCTCGATGAAGCATTTCTGGTTCTCGGCTTCGGCGGAAGGAAGCACGAAGGACCCTCGAAACCATGTCTGATTACCGGAGTTCATATGGTCCGGTCTCCTGGCAACGGGCCGCGGACTGCCTGAGTATGTTCGGCGGTCGCGATAGGGGCTGCGCGAGCCCAAGAAACGCCGGGATCAGCGTTCCGATCGTTTTGGTCTTTCCGCATTCGGGCGGCGCTTTGACCGTCACGGGGCAGGGCTGATGCTGGGCCCCGGCATCGCATCCATCCAGGCGAGTGCTTCGCCGCTTTCGGAGGTTTTCGCGCTTGTACGGAAGCTGGGTTTCAAGGTTCCGATCGATGTCGGAGAGCAAGAACCCGGTTGGCGCAGTGCCGACGATCTGGCGGCAGATACCGCGCTTTTGGACGAGCTGCTGACGGCACAGGCGGCCTTTACCCCCGATCTCGATCGCAAGGGGCAGGCTGCCTATCTCATCGGCGCGCTCTCCGGTCTCCTGGCACGGGGTCTGGTCATCCCGTTCCTGCTTGCCGGGCTTCTCCCGCGTACGGGGCGCTCGCTGTCGGCATTTCGGTTCAGCTATGAGAGCGCGACACGGCGCGGCCGCACAGCCGACATGCTGAAAAGCGAATGGCGCATCCTGTCGTCATCCTTCGCGACGGATCGCCCCGAGTTTCATGACCATCCTAAGTGCCAAACTCTGACGGATCGCGACGGTCTGAGAGAAAGCATGCGGCTTTCCATCGAGAGCGAGATCGAGCCGCTCATCTCGGTCATTCACGCAAGAACCCACCTGCCAAGCGCAGCCATGTGGCGGCTGGTCGGCGATTCCGTTGCGGGCGTCTTCCTCGAGGCGGGGCGGCAACTGAAATGCGAGTCCATCGCCAGAGAGGACGCCCTGGCCGTCCTCAAACAGCATGGTTCGCCGCTTCGGAACTCGCAGATGCATTATTTCGAGGTCGTAATCCCTGACCCCGCCGATCCTGACCACACACTGGCAAGCCGGGCCTATCGTTCGCGCGGCGGTTGCTGCCGATACTACACCTCGAAGGAAGGCAGCAAATGTTCGACCTGCGTGCTCGTCGCACCGGATGAACAGCGCCGAAACCTCGAACTCGCCCTGCGTCGGCAGATCGGCATCGGCACGACCAATGCCGGGTGATATCCCGTGGCGCGGTTCGAAAAAGCTCGGGAAATAGCTGGCCTTCCTTGGGCTTGGGAATCGACGGGTCGATCCGTCCGTCTCGCCTGTCCCATGCCCGGTCTCGATAGCCGTTGCGATGGTTCGTTGAGTCGGGCGCTCGAACGCCGGCGGGCGCACCGGTGCGCGCTTCGATCTGCATCCCGATCATTCGCCTGGCTGCGAAGGCGGGCCTATCGCGGAGAGGATCGATATCGGCCTCTTGCTCGATGAGGGTCACGATCGCAGTTTTCGTAGCGGTCATCGTGGTCTTCCTGCCGGGGCAGGTTTGCGATCCCAACCCTGCCGAAGATCGACGATGACCACCGCAAAACCGCGAACTCGCTACAGCGCCATGAGAAGGGCGCTCGATCGCCGATTTGCTCAACTCCCGCACCACAAAACCGCCCTTATGTATCAGACGCACCAAGCCCGGAGACCGGGCTATGAGGGCGCGTGCATCTGATCGCCTGACTCCACAACCGCTAGGGGCGCGGGTAGGGTTAGGGGTATGCGGAATCTCACACGAAAAATCGCAACATGGTTTTTGGTCGCTGTCGTTTTGGCGATTATCATTACCGTACTCAGCGAGTTTTTTATCGAAGTGGCGAAAGACAAGGGCTTTTACGACAACGCTGGCAAGCGATGGGACCGCGTGATGGGTGCGGTCGCTGATCTCGTTACAACAGGATACGTTTTGTACCCCGTTACTGCGCTTTCCGGCTTAGTCGCTGGCGTGTGGCTGCATCATTGGGCGGGCAAGTGGGACGCAAAACGCAAAACCCCTCACCCGTGGGATCGGGCGGCATATGTTGATCCGATTACTAAATCTCGACTTGCTGAAATCAGCGCGACCAAAAGCATAGAGGTTGCCGAGGAGGCCGTCAGGATTGCGCAATTGACAGTCGGCCACGAAAGCAGCGCGGAGGACGTAAGGACTGCATTGGAAAGGCTGGCAACAAAAGCCTCACTGTTAGAAGGCGAGCCTAATTTCCGGTTTGCTTGGCGGCGATTCCATTTCCATGTAACCGCATGGACCCAAGGCAAAGCGCAGCTTGAGCGCATTTCGGGTAAGAAGCCGTTCGAATTGTTGTCGCCTTTGATGGCAAATCAAATGTCTGCAAAGGAGTTCGCGTCAGCGATCAGCTTTTGCGTAATGTCGAAGCCCTTTTCGCCAGAAACGCTGAACGCGCGCGTTGCAGAGTTCCACCAGATGGCAGACCGCGTTTTCCCGGTTGATCGCTAGTTTAAGCGCACCGAATCCGACCCGATCGCCTCATAGCACGCGGCCATAAACACCGCCGTCGACTTGCCCCCGCGATAGCTTGGTGCGTCTGATACATTAGGGCGCACAAAACCGGGACACGGGAAAATTGCGAAACGACCCGATCGGTAAACTCATTTTAAATGCGCGATGGAATAGCGATGCGGAGCACACCGGTTTTTCCTGCCCGCCTTCGCCTCTCCCACACGTTCGGCAGGGTGAAGCTTGCTCAAAAGATCGAAGAACGTTTGACCTCAGAAAGATAACGACATGCCGCAGGTTCAAAAATCCGGAGAGGAATTCCTCGTCGACTCAGTGACCGCCATCAATCGGGAGGAGCCGACGATCGCAGGCCTCAGCAATGGTGGCTTCGTCGTCAGCTGGCAGGATTACAGCAAAGACGGGCGAGAAATATGAAGGGCAGCTTTCCGCCAGCTTTGCTCCAAAGCCGACAATCTCCTTCCGGTCCATCTCGACAGATTCATGAATGGCTCCGACGGTTGGAACGCAGGCAAGCAGCATCTGACTGTCTTGGTCGCATGGCTGCCGTCGCCAGCGCTCATCACCGTTCGCGAATAGCTGGGTTCCACGGAAGGCCCACTCCTACAATCTTCGGCCTCGTCCAAGATTCCCGTAACGTTTTGATGAGATTGTCGGCCCATGTCACTCAAGTCGACGGATAAACGTTCGGAGAATGGCTTGCGCCCTAGTCCGATCGAAAATTGCAATGGCTGAACTACCGTCCTATCCCATACCTTCGAACGAGACCGAGCGCCTGGCCGCACTCAAATCCTACAAGTCGTCCAATAGTGGCCGCGAACGAAGTCTCGACGTCATTCTGCAGCATGTGAGACGGGTCTTTGGTGTTCCAATCGCCATCGTCTGCTTCGTGGAGGAGCACCACGAGCATTTCAGGGCATGCCTAGGCATAGACTCGTGTGGCTCAGACCGGGAAGGCTCCTTCTGCGCACATACGATCCTTGAGCGCGACGTCATGGTCGTTCCAGATGCGACGCTCGATGCGCGTTTCCGTGGTTCGCCGCTCGTCACGGGTCCGAGCGGCATCCGTTTCTATGCCGGCGCTCCCCTGATCACGCCCAACGGCTTGGTCATCGGTACGCTCTGCATCAAGAACACCGTTCCCCGGCCCCAAGGGCTGCAAATCGGCGAGCGGGAATCTCTGGCCGAGCTGGCTGAGCTGGTCATGGACAAGCTGGAGGCCCGTCGTCTTTCGACGGTCGAGGTTGACGGCCATCGTCGCTTCGACGCAGTGGCGGAATCAGCGGCCGACGCCATCATCTGCGGGGATGGCGACCACCACATTCTTTACTGGAACGGCGCTGCCGAGCGCATGTTCGGATACACGGCGGCCGAGGCCATCGGGCAATCGTTGGACATCATCGTGCCCGAGCGATACAGATCCATGCATGCGGCAGGGGTGCGCCGGGCAGCCGCCGGACTTCCCACCAAGTTGGTCGGTTCCCTGGTGACATTGCCCTCCGTTCACCGGGATGGCACCGAGTTTCCGATCGAGCTTTCCCTTTCGCATTGGATGGAGGCTGGCGAGCATCGCTTTGGAGCCATCATCCGGAACATCACCGAGCGGCTCAATCACGAAGCGGAGCTGAAGCACGCCGCTGAATACGACGCCCTGACGGAGCTTCCGAACCGCAGAGTCCTGCATGAACGCCTTGAAAGGGCCAGCGCCGAGAACCGATCCGTCTCGCTGATCATGCTTGACCTCGACGGCTTCAAGGACGTCAACGACAGCCTCGGGCATGCCGCCGGGGATGATGTCCTAAAGCTGGTCGCCGCTCGCCTTCAGAAAGGCCTTGGAACGGAAGGGCTCGCATGCCGCCTGGGCGGCGACGAGTTCGTCGTGTTGCTCGAGGACCGCGCGGATCCATTCCAGGCGGTCGAGCTGGCAAAGCGCCTGGTCAAGGCGATCGAGGCTCAGATGGAGATGGGGGAACGAGCCGTCTATGTCGGCGCCAGCGCCGGCGTGTCGATCATCACTGGAAGAGGGTGGGACACCAGCTTACCCATGGAGCGATCCGACCTCGCCCTCTACCGGGCGAAGTCCGATGGCCGTGGCACGGTGCGGCTGTTCACCCCAGACATGATGCCGACCCAACAGATGCGCGTTTCCGTGAGTTCCGGCCTGCGGCAGGCATTCGAACAGGGCGAGTTGGAGCTCTATTATCAGCCGCAGGTGCGCCTTTCGGACGGCACCATCGCTGGAGCTGAAGCGTTGATACGCTGGAACCACCCGGAGCGGGGACTCTTGGCGCCCGGAGCCTTTATCGAGACGCTTGAGGCCAGTCTGATCGCCGTACCAGTGTCCGAGTGGATCCTGCGGACCGCATGCAGCCAAGCGGCCGAATGGCGGCGCTCAGGTCATCCCGCTTTGCGGATCGGCGTAAACCTCTTTGCCGCTCAGATCAGAAACGGCGACCTCGCCACCGTGGTGGATGGCGTTCTCAGGAAAACCGGTCTCGCTCCCAGTGGTCTCGAGCTGGAGATCACGGAGAACACCATCCTTCGCAACGAGGCAAATATCGACAGGTCGCTCCGCGAATTGCGGGAAATGGGAGTGGGGATCGCGTTCGACGATTATGGTACGGGCTATGCGTCCTTGACCATGCTGAAGGATTTCCCGGTGACCCGGCTCAAGATCGACCGTTCCTTCGTCAGCGGTCCGGACATTGGTGATAGAAATCGGTTTATCGTCAAGACCATTTCCCAGCTCGCTCAGGGCTTCAAGCTCGATGTCATCGCCGAAGGCATCGAAACGGTCGAGCAAGAAGAACTCATGCGCTCCTATTGCGGGGAGGGCCAGGGCTATCTGTTCGGTAGGCCGATGCCAGCCGCAGCCTTCACATCGATCCTTGACGTTTCGGCGGCGGTGAATCACGGTTCAGTGGTTTCGACAGCTTTCGGGTAGCAGAAGGACCGGCGTTGACTGCTCCGATGGTCGAGAACGAAACGGCAGCTTTCCGACTGCTGTGCCCCAAGCCGGACGGACCGCTTTCGGCCCGTTTGATCTGCGCTGAGGATCGTCGATCATTTCTTCCGCCATTTCGGCGAAAGGAGAACGATAACGGGACATTCTCGGTATGATCCGGCGGGCAAGGCTCGTCGAGCATGTGAACTGATACGGTGAATGCCCACGCCGGTCGGCATCTTGTATGCCATGACGTGTGTGGATGGCCCCTGTTTGGCAATCAGAATCTTCTTCGGTTTGGCAGGGTTTTCGGTCGGACGTGTGTCGTGCCTCTCGATGTGGCCTTGATGATGCCACGGCTGGGTCAGCCGTTCGGAAAGCGGGGTTCGCATCGGTGCAGAGAGCTGCATGCGCTCGAGCCCCGGGTCTGAATGTCCACGCCTTGAACTTCGAAGTCCGTTTCGCCTACTTCTCGTAGATCGCTCACCCCGGTCTTTCGGCCATGTCGTGCCGTTTCACTCGAAGGGTTGCGGTCATGCCTTTTGACCATCTTCCTACTTAATGCTCAGCGCCCAGATATTCCGCGCGTTCGCGGTCCGCCCGTCCCGATGGCGCGTGGCCGCTCACTGATCGCGAGCGTGACCGCCAACATCTTGCTCTCGGTCATCAATGCACCCGCCGCTTGGTGCCTATAGAACCGTCATGGCAGACAAGATGCCGACGGGGGGATCCTCCGCATCAGTTCATTCCTGATCGCTCCGGCTTCGGCCAGGTGCTCGCGAAACAGCCAGATCGTCTTGGCGTCCGGCACTCTGTCCACGAGCCCGAGACCGATAAAGCGCATGAGCGACAACCGGTCTTGGATCTGAAATTCGGCCAGATCATTTGACAGACTGTAAAGCGTCTGCAGGACCAAAACTTTGAACATGAGGATCGGACCGTAGGACGGCCTCCGGCCCTTGGCGCCGTCGGACCGCTTCAGGGCCTTCGACAGTGGCTTGCGGAACACCTCCCGAAGCACGTGCGCGTCCAGCTTCTCCAGCGGGTCGCCGCCTTCGCTCAAACGGCCATAGCGCTGATCGATGTCGCAAAATCCCGAATGTCCGCGCATCGCTGCCTCCCGATTTCCGTCAGCTCGATGGAACCAAAAATTGGGCCGGAGGGGGAGGTTTTCAGAGGCGTCCATTTCGCAACTGCGAGGGCGTTAGATCTTTATCAACGGGTTTATACCAGAACGGGTACTAGGGTTGTGAAACGAGCGAGTGGGAATTGTGATTAGCAATGGACAGTATCAAACACTGAAACCTCCCGGTGCATCTCGCGATATCTCTCTTGTCGATGATTGCGGGATCCGGAACATCGTCGATTTGGCCGCCGGGTTCCAGCGCATCGGCTGCGAAGGTCCGATCCGGGTAGACGCGACCGGTCTGACATCCGTCGATGTCTCCGTGCTGCAACTCCTGGTTTCGGCGAAGCGGATGGTTTTGGCATCGAACGGCGAGTTCACGATCGTCGACAGACCAGAGGGCGTTCTTCGCTCCGCGCTCGAGAGGGCCGGTCTCGGCCATGAGTTCGAGGCGAGTTTAACTCTGCCCTGAGCCGAACCCGGGCGTTCGTACACTTCTTCATCGTCTGGACCCTGAGGATGATCCTGCAGGTCCAAGGAGCGCTTTGCCTTTGTGAAGCAGACGTTCCCCCTGTCCGTCTCCCTGCAGGGAAAACTTCAACACTTGTCTTTCCGGGAATTCGCATGAGCAAGACGATCCTTATGGTCGATGATTCTGCCTCCGTTCGACAGATGGTCGGCATGACCCTCAAACAGGCGGGATACAGCGTCGTCGAAGCCTCCGACGGTAGCGAAGCGCTGCAGAAGGCGACGGCGAGCCGCGTCGACGCCGTCATCACCGATCTGAACATGCCTGGCATGGACGGGCTGACCTTCATTCGCAAGTATCGGGCAAGCCCGTCTAGCAGCGGCGTGCCGATCGTCTTCCTGACGACAGAATCCGATGAGGGTCTGAAGGCGCAGGCCAAGCAGGCGGGCGCGACCGGCTGGATGGTGAAGCCCTTCAAGCCCGACCAGCTTCTCGCCGTCATGCGTAAAGTCGCTGGCGCATGAGCAATCTCGATCCGACCGAAGTCTTTCGCCAGGAGGCTGCCGATCTCATCGAGACGCTGGAGCAGGCGCTACTCGATCTGGAAAAACGGCCCGACGACGAAGAACTCGTCGGGCTGGCCTTTCGGGCACTGCACACCCTCAAGGGCTCGGGGGCGATGTTCGGCTTCACCGCCGTTTCGGAATTCATCCACGAGTTCGAGACCGCTTTCGACCGCGTCCGCAAGGGCGAGGCGAAGGCCGATTGCCGGCTGATCGCGACCGCACTCAAGGCGCGCGATCATGTCTCGCAGCTCATCGAAGACCCCGACTGCGATCCCGAGCGGGGCGCGGCGATTCTCGCGGCCTTGAAAGAGGCAGTCAGCGATATGGCGAGCGAGCCCGCGACTGCGGAGGCATTGGAAGTGGTTGTCTCAGCCGAAACGCCGTCGGCGGTCGGTTGGCGGATCACCTTCGCTCTGCCGTCCGACGCCTTGATGCTCGGCACCAATCCCCTGCTTCTGCTCGACGAGTTGCGCGATCTCGGCCCCTGCGAGGTGCGCGCGCTGACGGACAACGTGCCTCGGCTCGATCTCTTGGAGCCGCAGAACTGCTATCTGGCGTGGGACGTCAGCCTCCACGCGGCCGCACCGCAGGAGGCCGTCGACGACGTCTTCATGTTCGTGCGCGACGACATGGAACTCGTCATAGCGCCGCTTTCCGAAGACGAAGGGCACGAAAGTGCCGATAGCGCCTCGTCCGTGGGCCAGAGCGAAACGCCTGCCAAGGAGGAGCCGGCTGAGGTCGCCGCCGACACATTGACCCCTCGGGCGGACGGACGCACTGCAGGCCCGGCCCGCAAAACGCCGGCCACCGAGCGGGCAGGCGCGACGAAGGTCGAGCGCAATGCGACGCTGCGGGTCGCGGCGGAGCGGCTCGACGAACTGATGGACCGGGTGGGTGAACTTGTAATCGCCCAGGCGCGGCTGAGCCAGCTTGCCGAGACGATCCATGATCCGGCCCTGATCAATGTCGCCGAGGAGATCCAACGGCTGACGTCCAGCCTGCGCGATACCACCATGGGCACGCGTATGGTCCCGATCGGTTCGCTGTTCGGACGTTTCCGCCGGCTGGTCCACGACCTGTCCGAAGAGCTCGGAAAACCCATCAACTTCGTCACCGAGGGGGAAGAAACCGAACTCGACAAGACGGTCATCGAACAGCTCGCCGATCCGCTGATCCACCTGATCCGCAACTCGCTCGACCATGGTCTCGAAAGCCAGGAACGCCGCGTCGAAGCAGGCAAGTCAGCGACGGGCACGCTGCGCCTGTCGGCCAGCCATCGCGGCGCGGAGGTCGCGATCGTCGTTTCTGACGACGGGGCGGGTCTGAACCGGGATCGCATTCGCAAGAAGGCCGAAGACGCTGGGCTGCTTGCCGCAGGGCAGTCGATTCCCGACTCCGAACTCAACCGGATGATCTTCCAGCCGGGCTTTTCGACCGCCTCCGAGGTGACCTCGCTCTCGGGTCGCGGCGTCGGCATGGACGTGGTCAAACGCACCATAGACGGCCTGCGCGGCACCATCGACGTCGACACCGCACCGGGCACGGGAACGAGCGTCACCCTGCGCCTGCCGCTGACCCTTGCCATCATCGACGGCCTTCTCGTTCGGGTGGGTGAGGATCGCTACACGATCCCGCTGGCGGCCGTGGAGGAATGTCTGGAACTCACCGCCGGAGCCGATTCCGATGGTCGCGGACGCAGCTTCCTCAATCTGCGCGGCGAACTCGTGCCCTTCCTCAGGTTGCGGGAGCTCTTCAGAGCGGAAGGCGAGCCGGATCGTTTCCAGAAGGTCGTGGTGGTCTCGTCCGACGGAGTGCGCACGGGTCTCGTCGTCGACCAGATCATCGGCAACAACCAGACCGTCATCAAGCAGCTTTCGCGGCTTCATTCCGGGCTGAAGATCTTCTCCGGCGCGACGATCCTCGGGGACGGCACCGTCGCTCTCATTCTCGACATCCTCAACCTCGTCGCTTTCGGTCAGAGTATCGAGGCGGACAGGCGCGCCGAAGCGCTGGGGAGGGCGGCATGAGCGATGATCAGAAGACGAAGGGCATGCACGCCCTTACCATCCGGCTTCACGACGAGATCGTCGCGCTCGAGGCGACACAGGTGCGCGAAATTCTGGATCCGGTGCCGATCACCCGGGTCCCCAATGCCGGTGCGTTCGTCGGCGGGCTGATCAACGTTCGCGGGAGCGTCGTGCCCCTCGTCGATTTGCGGGTGAGCTTCGCGATGGATCGCCCGCCGCAGACGCCGGACACGCGTATCGTCGTCATAGAGATCGAATTGGACGACGAGCCGCTGGTCGCCGGCATCCTGGCCGACAAGGTTTACGATGTGACCGACATCGCCGCGGCATCGATCGAGGACGCGCCGAAAGTCGGCATGCGCTGGCCGGCCGAATTCGTCCGCGGCATCGGCCGACGCGACGAGGACTTCGTCATCATCCCCGACATGAATCGAATCTTCAAGGCTGAAGGGGGCCAAAACCCCTACCTGGCAGCAAATGAAAGGACAGAACGGTGAGACTCACATTAAAGGCAAAGCTGGGGGCGACCTTCGCGGTCATCGTGGCGCTGTCCGGCATCAGTATGTTCATTGCCATCGAGAATCTTGGCAAGATCGAAAATTCGATCGACGAGATCGTCAATGGCAGTACGGTCCGCACCGATCTCGCGGCCACGATCAACGCCCACTCGCTCCGCATTGCCCGGGACGAGAAGAACTACATCCTCGCCGAAACGCCCGACAAGCTTGAATTCTTCGGTAATCGCATCGAAACCGAGGAAGCGGCAATGCGCGACCGGATCGCGCGGCTCCGTGAGCTTTCTAGCGAAGAATTCGGCAAGCCTCGCGTCGATGCCTTCATTGCTGCCTGGAATGGCTTCATGGAGGAGCACAGAAAGGTTCGTGCCCTCGCCGACAAGAATTCGAGCTCCGAAGCCCGCAAAGCGGTGGAAGATGCGGGCAATCTCGCCACGGCTGTTCTCGCGTCCCACGGCGAGATCGTCGACAAGGTGCGCGCCTCCTCGATTGGTGGCAATCCGCGACGCAGCGACACCCTGGAGAAATTGGCCCTGATCGAGACGACCGCCAACCGGATCTCCGTCGAACTGCGCAACACATTGCTGACGATGGACAATCTGGAACTGCAGAAGCAGTATCTGGGGCGTCTCGATGGCCTGATCGCCGAACTCCGCCAGAAAACCGATGTCGTGGCGCCGCAGATGCCGGCTGGCGAGTCCGAGACCTTCGCGACCTTCAGGACGGATCTCGACAAATGGCTTGCGAAAGTGAATGAGGCTCGGGGTTTCGCCCTCGAGAACGGTGATTTTTACGCCTACGAACTGGCCAATGGCGCCGCTGCCACGGCGCGCCAGGAAGCAGTGGACGCCCTCAATGCGATCATCGATCTGAACGAGACGCAGAGGGCCGCCTCGGATCAAGCCGCCGGCGAGCTTTACAGCTTCTCCCGCAATCTTCTGATCGCTTTGATGATAGGCACGACGCTGATTGCCGCAGTGGCCGCGACCTGGATCATCCTCAGTATCAGCCGCGCCCTGTCGAGTGCCGTCGGTCTGGCTCGCTCGGTGGCGGATGGGGATCTCAACGCTACGGCCAAGGTCCGCTCCAATGACGAGATCAAGGATCTCGTCGATGCCCTCAACCAGATGGTCGCCAAGTTGAGGAGCGTCGTCGGCGAGGTAACCAGCGCCGCCCGCAACGTCTCGACGGGAAGCCAGGAGATGTCCTCGGCAGCCGAGCAGCTCAGCCAGGGCGCGACGGAACAGGCGTCGTCCACCGAGGAGGCTTCCTCCTCGATGGAAGAGATGGCTTCCAACATCAAGCAGAATGCCGAAAACGCTTCTCAGACGGAAACCATCGCACGCCAGTCCGCCAAGGATGCCCAGGCGAGCGGCGAAGCCGTCGACAAGGCCGTCAAGGCGATGGAGACGATCGCCGAGAAGATCCTGATCGTTCAGGAAATCGCGCGCCAGACCGATCTTCTCGCGCTCAACGCGGCTGTCGAGGCCGCCCGGGCGGGCGAACACGGTCGCGGCTTCGCGGTGGTTGCCTCGGAGGTTCGCAAGCTTGCCGAGCGCAGCCAGGCGGCGGCTCAGCAGATTTCCGGCTTGTCCGGCGACACCGTCAAGGCCTCCCAGCAGGCGGGCGAGATGTTGACCAGGCTGGTTCCGGACATTCAGCGCACGGCCGAACTGGTGGCTGAAATCTCCAATGCCAGCCGTGAGCAGAACGCCGGTTCCGCCCAGATCAACGTGGCGATCCAGCAGCTCGACAAGGTGACGCAGCAGAACACCTCTGCCGCCGAAGAGCTGGCCTCGACCTCCGAGGAACTGGAAAGCCAGGCCAATCAGCTGCAACAGGCGATCGCCTATTTCCGTGTCGATGGCTCGGTGCAGGTCGAGGCGGCGCTCCAGACGCAGCCGCGGCAGGCTGGTCAGGGCAAGGAGTCGACCGGTCGCGCGGTGGCCGAGATGCATAATGCCATCCGCGTCGCCGCACCCGGCTTCTCCAAGCCGCAGGCGTCCGCCCGCGGCGGCGGCTTCGATCTCCAGATGGACGGCGATGACGACGATCTGGACAGCCGCTTCGTGCGAAACGGCCGGGCCGCCTGAAGGCAAGCCCGTCCCGCCTCCCGGCTTATCGGCCGGGAGGCATGCCAACACCGCCATGATGAGATCCACGATGGCCGAAAAGACGCAATATGTGACCCTGGGTGTCGCCGACTCTTTGTTCGCGGTTCCGGTGACCCGGGTGCAGGCGATCCTTGAACCGCAGCCGCTCTCGAGGATGCCGCATGCCCCCGCCGATTTCCTCGGCATGATCGACGTTCGCGGGCGGGGCATCGCCGTTGTCGATCTGCGTCTGCGTCTTTCCCTGCCGGCGGCCGAAGACACACTCGATACCCGCATCATCGTTCTGGACGCCGTCTTTGAAGATGTGATGCGGGTGGTGGCGTTGCGGGCCGATCGGGTCTTCGAAGTCGCCGAACTCGACGGCCCCCTAGAGCCGCCGGCGGAGATCGGCACCCGCTGGCGCGCCGAATGTGTCGCCGGCATCGGCCGGCGCAACGGCAGCTTCGTCACGGTCTTCGACCTCGATCATCTGTTCTCGGCGGTCGACGTCGAGGTGGTTAAGTCCGTGGCCTGACCCGCGATCGGCGCTTTTTCGCCGAAGGAGTTCTGAATGAATATTCAACGGGCCGCGATCGCCCGATCGCATGAGGCCATCGGCCTGCTACCCATGCCCGACGAGATTGCCGGGGCAGATTTCGAGCGGCTCGCCAGCCTCGTCACCAACCAGACCGGCATCAAGCTGCCGCCCACGAAACGGATGATGATCGAGGGCCGGCTGCGCAAGCGGATGCGGGCCTGCAATCTGCCTAATCTCAATGCCTATTGCCGGTATCTGTTCGACCAGAACGGGCTCGAGAGCGAGATGATCCATGTCATCGACATGGTCACGACGAACAAGACCGACTTCTTCCGCGAGCCCGACCATCTGCACTTTCTCGAAAACCGCATGGTGGGCGAGCTTCTGGAGCGCAGCGGGCGCGGGCGAACGCTCAAGGTGTGGAGCGCGGCGAGCTCGAACGGCGCAGAGGCCTGGTCGATCGCGATGGTGCTTGAGGATATCGTCCGCAAACGCCGCGACTTTCGCTACGCCATTCTCGGAACCGACATCTCGACCGTCGTCCTTCAGCAGGCGCGCCGCGCCATCTATCCGGTCGAGGCGATGGAGCCGGTGCCGCAGGACAAGCGGCAGCGATACGTCATGGCAGCCGACGCCCAGGAGTTCTGCGGCGAGGTCCGGATCGTGCCGGAGCTTCGTCGGCAGGTGCGTTTCGAGCGCATGAACCTGATGGACGCGCGCTACCCCTACGACCGCGACGTCGACGTGATCTTCCTGCGCAACGTTCTGATCTATTTCGAAAAGTCTGACCAGGAGGCGGTGATCGCCCGGCTGGTCGGCCATCTCCGACCGGGTGGGTTCCTGGTGGTGGGGCACTCCGAATCGATGGTGGTGCGTGAAGAGAACATCCGCCAGGTCGGGCCAACCACCTTTCAGAAGGGCTAGAGCGACATGACTCAAGACCGCGCCCCGGAAAAGGCGAGCAAAATTCGAACCCTGATCGTCGACGACTCAGCTTCCGTGCGAACCACGCTGAGCACGATCCTTTCCGATGATCCGCAGATCGAGGTCATGGGAACGGCGGCCGACGCCTATCTCGCCGCCGAGAAGATCCGACGTGAAGTCCCGGACGTCCTGTTCCTCGATATCGAGATGCCGCGCATGGACGGGTTGACCTTCCTGAAGAAGATCATGGCCCAGCGTCCGATTCCGGTGGTTATCTGTTCCAGTCTTGCGAACGAAAAGTCCGACGTAATGATGGAGGCGCTCGCCGCTGGCGCTGTCGACGTCATTACCAAGCCGAGAGTGGACACGGCGCAGTTCCTCAACGAATCGCGCATGCTGATCTGCGACGTTGCCAAGGCCGCGGCTCACGCCCGGCTGCGCCGTGGACCGCGTCTCAACGTAAAGCCGGTCATCGAGGCGAAGCAGTTCGCCGATGCCGTCATTCCTGCGATTTCGGAAACCCGCGCCGCTTCGCTCAGGCGCTCGATTCCCCAGACCGAGCCGATTGTGTGCATCGGCGCTTCCACCGGCGGTACGGAGGCGCTGGCCGCCGTCCTGACGAAGCTGCCCGCGGAGACGCCTGCAATCATGATCGTCCAGCATATGCCGGAAGGTTTTACCGCGGCCTTTGCCCGCAGGCTCGATGGAATCTGTGCCGTCGCCGTGAAGGAAGCGGCGGACGGGGATCTCGTGATGCCGGGCCGGGTGCTGATCGCTCCGGGCAATCATCACATGCTTCTGCGACGATCCGGGGCGCGCTACACCGCTGCCGTCCAGGGCGGAGCCTATGTCTGTCGCCATCGCCCGTCCGTCGACGTACTCTTTCGCTCGGCGGCACAGAGCGCCGGAGCCAATGCCATGGGCGTTCTCCTCACCGGCATGGGCGACGATGGCGCCCGCGGTCTTCTGGAGATGAAAATGATGGGGTCTCATACCGTCGCCCAGGACGAAGAGACGAGCGTCGTCTTTGGCATGCCGCGCGAGGCAATCGAACTCAAGGCGGCGCAAAGGGTACTGCCGCTCAACAAGGTGGCGGAGGAGATCGGTCGCTATGCCACGACGGCCTCCAAAGGCAAGCGGATGGCCTCGTGAGCGCGCTCGCCCAATTCACCGCGTTCGATGAACTCGACGAGGCTCCGCAGATTTCTAGCGCTTCGAACCTCGACGGCTATCGGGATGAGTTGAACGCGACGATCGGCGGGATCGAGAAGATCTTCACCGCGATCGGCGAACGCCTCATCGGCTGTGCCGGCCTTCTCGGCGACATGCAGAGCGCCTTTGCGGCTGTGACCGAAGCCCACAACAGCCCGGAACTCGCTTCCGCGAACGACGCGATCCGTGCGCTCGTTGGCGAGTGCGCCCATCTGATCGCGCGTCTGCAGCAGGAGCGTGGCCTGACCCAGAGTCTGACCCGGACGGTCACGGCGGCCGCGCCGCAGATCGACGATCTGCGGCAGACCGTTTCGATGATCGCGGCGATCGCCGTCAATGCGCGGGTCATCGCGGCCGGGATGCGCAAGGAGGGCAATTCGGACCTCACCGTCTTCACCGACGACGTCCTCGAGCTGTCGCGGCGCGCCTCCAACGTGGTCGATCGTCTGCAGGCGGGACAGACGCAATTGCGCACCGTCCTGTTGGATGCAACGCAGCGCAACCAGAGCTTCGAGGAGAATTTCCGAAAGGCGGCGCAACGGCTTGAACAGCGCATCGAGGCGGACATCGTCGCCGCCGACGCCGAACGTGACAAGGCCGGTCAGGTGAGCACCTCGGCGGCAGACGCCACGGCTAGCCTTGCCCAGGAAGCTTCGAGCATCGTCGCCTCCATGCAGATCGGCGACAATACGCGCCAACGCCTGGAACACGTTTCGGCGGCTCTGGCTATGATTGCCGAGGAACCGGCCGCAAGGTCGGCGGTCCTCGGTCTCCAGGTTGCGCAGATCGGGAGCACCCGCGAAAAGCTCGCCGAAGAATTCGCTAGCATGCGCGAGGCAATCCTCGTTCTTTCGGGCGGGATCGACCGGACCTTCACTACGCTCAGCACCGAACTCGAAGGCGGCAGAAAGAAAGGCTCGAACGGCGCCGAGCGTCTTGCCGTCGGCGTCGAGCAGGCCGCTGCGGAACTGTCGCGCTCGGAGGTCGAACACCGGCATGTCGTCGCCCTTGCCGAACAGCTCCGCCGCGAACTTGAAACGTTCGGCGCCTGCTCGAACGAGATGCAGATGCTCGAATTCGAAATGCGTCTGGTCAGTCTCAACACTGCCATCACCTGCTCCAAGCTCGGTGAGGCAGGCAAAGCGCTCGGCGTGGTGTCGCAGCAGATGCGCGAGCTGGTGGCGGAGATGGTCGTGCGTTCAAAAGCCGTCGCAATGGCGCTTTCCGAACTCGGCACGATCGCCGATGAAATGGCGGAGATCCAGAAGCGGTCCGCCGAACGCAGTCTGGCGACGCTGGTCGAGGATGCAGAGCGCAGCCTCAAATCCCTTAGGGCAGCCGATGGCAAGCTGCAGGGGGCCGGGAATGTGCTTGGCAACCTTGGTACGCGGATCGCGGGCCTGACGCACGATGCCGGCGCGGTCCTCGATCGTCTGCAAGGACTCTCGGAGAAGCTGAGCGCGATCGAAACCGATCTCGCCACGCAATTGCCCGATGGGCGCAACCTCGGTGAGGACGACATGACGCGGCACGAGGACCTGCTTGCCCGGCTGCGCGCCGCCTACACTATGGAGGCCGAGCGTCAGATCCATGATTGCGTCCTTTCGGCCTTCATGCCGGATACGGGCGGTCATGGCGATGCGGCGCCAACTGAAGAAGCCAAGGCGGCGGACGATCTCGACTCCATCCTGTTCTGACCGTTCGAACAGCGCGGTGACCAGCGTCGGAGACCAAACCAGAGCGTCCTTTTTGCGTCTGGTTGGACGCGAGGGCGCTCTAGACATGGTCTCTCAATAGGTTGTCCATCCGATCTGAACCGAAGAGACTGAGGTTTGATTTGTGTTTCAAGATGCTGGCTGAGCGGAGACCAGCATCTGATGACAACACCTCTTTCCAATGATCTACGCGAGCGGGTGTAACGGCGATTATGGCTGGGGAGACATGCCGGTCGGCTGCGGCTCGGCTCGGCGTAGCAGTGTCGTCCGCGGTGAAGTGGTCGCAGCGACGATCGGTACGGACGACGCGGCACCGTTTCGATCGCCATTCGTTCCGCACATGAGGACGACTTTCTTCCGTGTGAACCGGTCCATTATGTCACACAGCATCTCCTGCAGGGGATGGAGAGGGATCATTGCCGGGTGAAGAAGGCGATGCCACGGATCGGCGGGTTCCGCTCCTTCAACACCACCCGGCGATCCATCAAGGGGTTTCAGGCCATGCTCCGGCTGAGAAAGGGCCTCGGCTTCCCCGGCGAGTGGGCGGTCCACAACCAGAATGATTTCGTCGCGCAGAGCTTCGGGCTTCAGAAAGTTAACAAAACCTGAAAATTCCCGCTAAGTCGGGGCTTTCGCCCGTCAGACGCAAAGTTCCGACAAGCCCGACTATCTTGAGGCTGCAAAAAGGGGGCAAGCATACCTTCGCGGTCCGCAACGTCACGATCTGCCATCAGGCACGGGGCCGCTAGACTGACGGGGGAGCAGGGTAACGCCCAGCCCGATGCGTTCAACTGGTGCTTCCCGGTCCTCGGCATGGTCGACGAGTGCCCCGATGGCGAGTGCTCCGAGACGGCGGCGGTCGACATGCATCGTCGTCAGGCTCGGCGATGAATGCGCGCCGATGGACAGCCCGTCGAAACCGACGACGGAAATATCATCGGGTGCGGTCAGTCCCATTGAACGCATCGCCTGTATGGCTGCCAAAGCCACCGCATCCGACATGCAGAAAAGTGCGCTGGGCAACGTCTCTCGCGACCTCAGATATGCCTCGATCACTGGCTTGGCCGACAGTCCGATCATGTCCGGGGACCCGAGATCCAGAAAATGGCGATCTGGATCGTAGGCCAGCCCGGCTTCGGTCATGGCATCGTGAAATCCTTCGAGTCGTCGGCGCAAGGATTCACGATACACATGGGTCAAGTGCACGATATCCTTGTGGCCCAGATCGATCAGATGCTTTGTCGCAGCCCACCCGCCGAAGTGGTAGTCGGGCGAGACGCTTGGGAAGCGCATCCGGCGGTCCATGCCGTTGACGATGACGGCAGGCAGACCGCTCGCCTCGACCATGTCGAGATAGGCGGGGCGGTCGACGCCCATCAAGATAACAGCGTCTGCCCCCTTCGCGGATATCGTGTCCTCGTGCGGTCCGTTCGTCTCGTCCAAGATCTGGATAACCACGGAGAGGCCGATCTTGGCGGCCTCGCCCGTGATTCCATCGACGATTTCTTGATAAAATGCATCATTGCTGACCATCGGGCCGAGCGTGACGAGAGACGCGCAGGTGAGGCCCGCAGTCCCTTTTTTCATGTTTCGGTCCAGGTAGCCAAGCTCTGCGGCGGCCTTCATGACAAGCGTGCGGCTGCGATCGCTGACACCTTCACGATTGTTCAGCGCCTTGGAGACGGCCGCGACGGATACGCCGGCTGCCCTCGCCACGTCTTTCAGCGTCGGACTGGCGACCGCGATGCCGGCATCAGAGAGCCCCGCCTGCACCTTTGGCAACGTCCCGACCTTGGCGGCGGAGAGCTGCTCGGAGGGCGGTTTCTTTGCGATTGCCATCGGTCGTTAAACTTTCGGGTTCGTTCGATCTCACCAGTTAAGTCACGCCGGACCCTTAGCCTTCAATAGCAGCCTGCTGAATTGCCGAAAATAGCACGCGGAAAGTTTCAGAGATTTCGAAATTTTCGAAAAAGTATTTGTTTTCCGGCTGCGGCGCCGTTATCGTGCCTCTATAATTTGCAGCCGCGGTTTCCCCGGATGCCAGACGCAACGACACGAGGCTTCAAGCGTGGACAAACTGTTTCAACGACGCGACGACGCGATCGCTTCCGCGCCGCCGAGGGACGATGAAGCCGCTTATCTGACGGAAATCCTCGATGACGTATTGTCGAGCATCGAACGCAATTCCCGGGTGATCGGACAGCGCAACCCGATGATCGGCGGCCATCAGGATGCGGTGTGGCGGTTCCCCGAGAACGGATATTTCTGGACGGACTCGTTCTGGACCGGAGAGCTTTGGCTCGCTTACATGATCACGGGTCGGTCGCAGTTCATGAACTGGGCGCGGATGCGCTACGATCACCTCGAAAGACTGCTTCAGACCCCGCTGTGGTTGAGCCACGATCTGGGTTTCCTGTATTCCCTGACCGCCGTCGCCGACCACAAGCTGACCCGCAATCCTCAGGCCCGCGACCTCGCGCTGCGCGCGGCGGAAGCTTTGCGCGCCCGGTTCAACTGGGCCGGCGGATATCTTCTGGCGTGGACGGCCGACGACAAGGATGACCGGGTCAGCCGCGTACAGGGCAAAATGATCATAGACTCGGTCCAGAACCTGCCGCTGCTGTTCTGGGCTCATGAAGAGACCGGTATTGCGTCGTTCCGGGACGTGGCGATACGCCATGCGGAAAATCTGGCGGAACACATCGTCCGTGCAGATTACAGCACCTTCCATACCTTCGATTTCGACCCCGCGAACGGCCTGCCTGTCGAGGGCAAGACATGGCAGGGTTACGCGGACGAATCATGCTGGAGCCGCGGGCAGGCGTGGGCGATCCACGGGTTCGCGCAGATGGCTGAGATCACAGGCAACCTCAACTATCTCGATCTTTCTGCGAACCTTGCGGACTTTGCGCTTGAGAAAATGGGCGACGATCACGTGCCGGTCTGGGATTACAGCCTGCCGCAGGGTGAGGAACGCCTGAAGGACACGTCGGCGGGCTCCATCACGGCAGCGGGCCTGTTCATGATCAGCGACATCTGCCACCGGATCGGCAAGTCCGATGCCGCGCTGCGCTACCGCACGGCCGCGATGAATATGATCAAGGGCTTGCGCGACAATCACGACATTTCCCGCAAGCCGCTGGCGCAGGGGCTGCTGTCCGACGGCGCTTGCGACGTGCCTCGCGCAAAACGGTGCGGGGAACCGTATCTCACCAGCGCGATGCTGCCTTACGGAGACTACTACTACGTCGAAGCCCTGCTTCGAGGATTGGGGCATCGGCAATTTTTCTGGCACTGACACGTGCCGTTCTACCCAAGGGAGGATACCATGAAACACATAGTCATACCGACGGCGACCGCTCTTGCCATCTGTCTGACCAGCACCGCGCTGCAGGCTGCGACCTACAAGATCGCGACGAACGGCCCGAGCGACGCAGGCCCCGGTCTGCTCTTGGAGCAGTTTGCAGACGCCGTCGAAGATCGCACGGACGGGCGCGTGGCATTCCAGATCTTCGCGAACGGAACGCTCGGCGATCAGAGCGAATACCTTCAGCAGATCCAGTCCGGCGTGATCGACATGGGCATCGTGAACAGCGCGACGCTCGAGAACATCTTGCCGGCGTTGGGCGTCATCAATCTGCCCTACATGTTCCGCGACCGGGAAGAATATGGTGAGGTCATGTCCGATCCCGAGGTTCTGGAGATGCTGTTCGACGGGGCCGAAGATCAGAACTTCCTGCCCCTGGGCTTCCTGTCGAACGGCTTCCGCAGCCTCTATACGATCGAACCCGTTGAATCGATCGAGGATCTTCAGGGCATGAAGATCCGCACCATGTCGAGCAACACCTATATCGAGATGCTCGAACTGTTCGGAGCCGCGCCGACGCCGATGTCCTTCGGGGACGTTTTCCCCGCCCTGCAGCAGGGCGTTATCGACGGCGCCGAAGGCACTTTGAGCACGCTGTACGATCTGAACTTCGGACAGGCGGCAAAATACGGCATCCTGACCGAACAGACGCGTCTGACGGACTTCGTCGTGACCAGCACGCGCTTCCAGGACGCACTGTCAGAAGAGGACCTTGCCGTCGTCAAGGAAGAGTTCGCCACCATCAGTGAGCGCTCCGTTGAAGAAATCGATCAAGCCTTCGCGGAAAGTGCCCAGCGGGCGGTGAAAGAGTTCGGTGTCGAAATCATCGAGATCGACAAGCAGCCGTTCATCGACGCGGTACAGCCGATGTATGTCGAAGCCGCTGAAAACGAGTATCAGCGCCCGGTGATCGAGAAGATCTTCTCGATGACGGATCGCGAGCTTCCGTAAGAATAGTGGCCCGATGCAGGGAATCCCTGCTTCGGGCCGTCTCCGCGCGCCGGCCTGTCGTCCGCGCCCGGCGAACACTCACGTTTCTGTTTAGCGCAATGGCAGCCGTGGCACGATCTGCAACGTTGTTCGGAAGCGCGCCGAAATCCGGCGGGAGGAGCCCATGTCGCAGATAGATACCGGACCCAAGCGCCCGGCGATGACGTTCTATGACACGATCCGGCGCAACTTCGAGTATGTGCTGGTCGCCTGGATCATGCTGATGGTCGTACTGATCGGCTATCAAGTCGCGTCGCGGTACTTTCTGAACGCACCGAGTATCCTTACCGAGGTTCTGCTTCGGTTCAGCTTCATCTGGGTGGGACTGCTTGGCGCCGGGCTATGTTTCATGGACAAGCGCCACCTGAACCTGCCCATCCTCCCCGACATACTGTCCGAGCGGAACGAGGCACGGCTTCAGATTCTCATCTGCATCATCGCGCTGGCCTTTGGGTGCGGACTCACCTGGGCGGGCTACGAGTTCTTCAGCCGCAACCTGTCGATGCACGTGCCGATTATCGACATCCCCATCGGATATCTGCAAAGCGTCCTGGCTCTTACCGGCGTGCTGATAATCCTGGCGCAAGTGATTGAGATCGTGCGCCTGATCATCGGGTCACCCAATCCTCTGTCCGATATCGGCATAGTTGCCGCCATACTCGCGGTGCTCGTCGGCGGAGCGTGGGTGCTGACCGGGACGCAAGTTTGGCAAGACTTCAACGCGGACCACCCGCAGCTGCTCGCAGTTCTGGTTCTGTTCGGTTCCTTCGCGGTGTTCCTGATCCTTGGCGTATCCATCGCGATCGCGCTGGCGATGGCCGGGGTGCTGACGTTGGCGCTGCAGATCGATCCGTTTCTGCTGGCTCCGACAATCGGATCAAAGGTTTTCAGCGGCCTCGACAACTTCGGCTTCCTGGCCCTGCCGTTCTTCGTCCTCGCCGGAAACATCATGAACCAGAGCGGAACCGCCAGACGCCTGGTCGATTTCGCCATGCTGCTGGGGCGGCGCATTCCAGGCAGCCTTTGGCAGACCAACGTCGTCTCGAACATCTTTTTCGGTGCGCTTTCGGGATCCGGCATCGCCTCTGCAACCGCAGTGGGCAGCATCATCACGCCGATCGCCAAGGACAAGAACTACGACATGCCGACTGGCACGGCGATCAACGCCGCCTCTGCTCCGGCCGGCATGCTGATCCCGCCGTCGGGTCCGGTCATCATCTACTCGCTCATCACAGGGGGCAGTGCGTCGATCATCGCGCTTTTCCTCGCGGGATATCTTCCCGGTCTGATCATGGCCGGCTCGGTGATGATCGCCGCCTTTTTCTACGCGCGGAAATTTGGCTACAAGGCTGACAGGTCGGATATTTCCATGTCCGAATTCGGAAGCCTGGTGTTCCGCGCGTTGCCCAGCCTTCTGCTGGTCGTCGCCGTCATCGGCGGCATCACCGGTGGCGTGTTCACTGCCGTCGAAGGCTCGGGTGTCGCGGTGATATACGCGCTGATCCTCGCCGCCTGCTATCGCAGCCTCACCTGGAGCCAATTGGTCCGCGCGACACGCGACACCTTGGTTACAACCGGCGTCATCGCTTTTCTCATCGCCTGTTCGGGGCTGATGAGCTGGAGCATGACGTTCGCGGGCATTCCCGCGACCATCGGGGACCTGTTGACGGCGGTGAGCGAGAACAAGATCATCATCCTGCTGATGATCAACATCACGCTGCTGGTGGTCGGCATCTTCATGGACATGACACCCGCCCTGCTGATCTTCACGCCGATCTTCTATCCAATCGTCACCGCAATGGGCGTCGATCCGGTGCATTTCGGCATGATCCTCATCTACAATCTGTGCATGGGCGTCGTAACTCCGCCGGTGGGTACGGTTCTCTTCGTCGCCTGCAGCGTCTCCGACGAACACCTGACCCGGGTCGTCAGGCCGTTGCTCCCGATCTTCGCGCTGCAGATCGTCGGGCTCATGCTTGTCACCTACGTGCCTGCAATCAGCCTGTTCATTCCCAGCCTGTTCGGGTTCTAGAGCACGACCATCGCGTGTCTTTCCACGTTACCGCAGGGCGAATCCGGCCAATTCCACGAGACTACGCGCGCATAGGAAAGCAATGACCTTCTATCCATCATTTCGGGACAACCCACTGGAGACGCGCGGCGATTTCCAAAGGGCGGTACGAGATCTGTTCGACCCCTTGCGCCCCTATTTCGAGGCCCAAGGTCCGCGTGTCGATTTCCACGAAGGCGGTGCTGCATTCGACATGGAGTCCAGCGCGCTCGAAGGGGTCGCTCGCCCCCTGTGGGGGCTCGTGCCGCTGTCGATGGGCGGAGGGGCTTTCGATCACTGGCCGCTGATGCGCAAGACAATCGCCGCGGGCTGCGATCCGGCACACCCAGGCTACTGGGGGCGCGCGCAGGACCGATCGCAACGTTGTGTCGAAATGGCGGCGATCGGCATGCTGTTGATGATGCTGCCCGAAGAGGGGTGGTATCCGCTGACCGAAAGCGAGAAGCAAAACCTGCTGACGTGGCTCGCGGATATCCAGACCGTCCAGCTGGTGGACAACAACTGGCTGTTTTTTGCGATCCTCGTGCAGGAGGGGCTGCGGAAGATCGGTCATGCGGACCTCATCGACGAGGATCTCCAGGCGCGGTACCTCGACCGGATCGACCAGTGGTATCTGGGCGACGGGTGGTATGGCGACGGGCCGGAACTCCCCATCGACCACTACAACGGCTTCGCGATGCACTTCTACGCGTTGCTCTATGCGCAATACGCCGTGAACCCCGACCCAGAGCGGGCCCGTAGATACAAGGCCCGCGCGGGCCACTTCGTGCAAGAGTTCATCCACTGGTTCGCCCGGACGGGCGAGACGGTCATGGTCGGCCGGTCGCTGATCTACCGCTTCGCCACGGCGGCGTTCTGGGGGGTGGCCCCGTTCGCCGACCAGGACAGCCTGTCGGTAGGGGCGATGAAGGGGATCTGGGCGCGCCAGATCAGAAGCTGGCGGTCCAAGCCGATCTTCACCAGTGACGGATTGCTCACACGAGGTTACGCCTACCCCAACCTTACCGTGTGCGAGGAATACAATTCGCCGACCTCGCCCTATTGGGCCATGAAGGCGTTCCTTCCCTTGGCCTACGGGAAGGACGGCGCATTCTGGCAGGCTGAGGAAGAACCCCTGCCTGACCTGCCCACGGTCCACCCGATGCCTCGCTCAAGCGGGCTCATCCAGCGATCCAGCGGACATGCGATCCTGCATTACGCGGCTCCGGTCCGATCAGCTTTGCAGCGGGACAAGTACAACAAGTTTGCCTATTCGACCAACTTCGGTCCCGACCTGAGCGCTTTGGTCTATTCCGAGCGGTTCAGCTTCGGTGACAACATACTGGCCTTCAGTTTCGACGATGGCGCGAACTGGCAATTCTGCAATGCGCGCAGTGCGGTCGAAATCGGGGACCGGTCGGTTCGCTCAACCTGGAAGTCCGGCTGCCAGAGCGTCGAAACGGATGTGCAGATCGACGGTGAGGCGTCCTTCCGACGGCGTCACAGGTTCACGTTGGAAAGACCGGCGATCGTCGTCGATACCGGCTTCGCGGTCGATAACTGGTACGCCGCGCCGGACATCCTGCATGCTGACGATCCGTCAGGCGTCCAGGCAAGCCCCGTAGATGATGCGGAATTCACGGCCCGGGCCCGGTTGGGTTCAACCCTTGTGGTGCGCGGTGAGAACGGCATTTCAGGCGTTCGCAGCCTGGATAAGACCGAAAAGATGATGCTGCTGTCCCAGCGGGTCAATTTCAACCTGACCTCGCCCAAGACGACGGTTCCGTTTGCCCTGACCTGGCTTGGTCGCGGCGATCATGACCTTGTTCATGGCTTCCTCGCCACACCGGACCCCAATGTGGACCTCTCTGAATTCCTGAGCTCAGGCTGCGGCAGCGATGGCGGCTGACATCCGCCAAGGCTGATCTCTTCCCAAGCCACCGCTTCTTCTCAGGAACAAATGCAAGCACCCAGATCCGAAAGGAAAATATGATGCTGACAGTCAAGACCATGCACGCCGTTCACCCGGAGCAGGCGCGGACCCTCGACACCGACGGCCTGCGCCGTCACTTCCTCGTCGAGGAGAGCTTCAAGTCCGGCGAGATCCGGCTGACCTACACCCATTATGACCGTTTTGTGCTGGGCGGTGCCGTGCCCGATGGCGGCAGCCTGACCTTGGGCGAGGTGAAGGAGGCCGGAACGCCCAGCTTCCTCGACCGGCGCGAGATGGGCATCGTGAACATCGGCGACACCGGAGACGTCGCGCGCGGTGGCGAAAGCTGGACCCTGAACCGCGGCGACGTGCTCTATCTCGGCATGGGACCGGGCGAGGTGACATTCTCCGGGAAGGGCCGGTTCTACATCGCCTCGGCTCCCGCGCACCGCACCTGTCCCAACCGGCTGGTCACGATCGACGACGCCAAGGAGGTCAAGCTGGGCGATGTCCAGAACTCGAACAAACGCACCATCCGGCAGTTCATCCACCCGGACGTGATGGAAAGCTGCCAGCTCACGCTGGGCTACACCTCGCTCGAGGACGGCTCGGTTTGGAACACTATTCCCAGCCATACCCATGACCGCCGCATGGAGGCCTATATGTACTGGGGCATGGATGATGGGGCGCGTGTGCTGCACCTGATGGGCGAGCCGCAGGAGACGCGGCACCTCGTGGTCGCGGGAGAACAGGGCGTGGTCTCGCCGCCATGGTCGATCCATTCGGGTGCGGGCATCGGGGCCTACACCTTCATCTGGGCCATGGCCGGCGACAACATGGACTTCACCGACATGGACTTCATCCAGCCCGGGGACATGCGTTGATGTCCGGGCTGTTCTCTCTCGAGGGCCGCAAGGCCCTCGTCACCGGGGCCAATACCGGCATCGGGCAGGCCATCTCGGTCAGCCTCGCCGGGCAGGGCGCTCACGTCGTCTGCGCGGGGCGCAGATCCTGCGCCGAGACGGTTCAGCAGATCCGGAAGGCGGGCGGCGCGGGCGAGGAGCTGATCCTCGATTTCGCCGACCCGATGGCGGCCACCAGCCTCTTCGATGGCGCGGGCTTCGATTTGCTGGTCAATAATGCCGGCATCATTCGCCGCGAGGACAGCACGGAGTTTTCCGAAGCCGACTGGGACGACGTGATCGACGTCAACCTCAAGGCGCTCTTTTTCACCTGCCAGGCCTTCGGCCGTGCACTGATCAAGCGCGGGGCCGAAGGGGCGATCGTCAACATCGCGTCGCTCCTGAGCTTCCAGGGCGGAATTCGCGTCCCGTCCTACACCGCGTCCAAACACGGTGTGGCGGGGCTGACCAAGATCCTTGCCAACGAATGGGCGCCGCACGGAATCACCGTAAATGCCATTGCACCGGGCTACATCGCCACGAACAACACCGAGGCATTGCGTGACGACCCCGAGCGGTCGAAGGCGATCTTGGACCGGATCCCAGCGGGGCGATGGGGCGAGCCGTCGGACATCGGCGGCACAGCGGCCTACCTGTGTTCGCGCGCCGCGCGTTATGTGACTGGCGCTGTGTTGAACGTGGACGGGGGATGGCTGGCGCGCTGAGCGCGTAGCTGACCGCTTACGGCGTTCTTTGGTGGGCGCGATGACAGCGTTTCCGCCTTGATCAGCGCCGGTGCCATCGCGCGTGCGGTCGTGGTCCAGCCGCGTGGTCCGGGGTAAAACTTAGTGCAGGGTCAGGACACCACCGCCCCGTACTGGTTGGTCGAGGGGCAAGCAAAGAGAGCGAGTTTTCGGCACTTTTCGAGCGCATTTGCGACTGAGGATGAAATTGAATCGCATTTTTCGCAGTTGAAGATAAAAGTTGCGTCCTCGTAGCAGCAGGTCATCTGTTTTTTGTCAGGGACTTACAGGTGGCCTATGGCCGATCCCGTCAATCGGCTCAAGATTCGAAAAATGCTCTTCGACGCTGACCCATAAGAGACAATTTCTGTAGAAAATGTCGAACCTGATCTCCAGGGCTGGGGATCAGATCACCCTTATTTGCGGGATGCGATCGTGGAGTTGCGCCCAAAAATTATTATTGAGGTTGATTCCTGGAAGGGAAGATCGGCGGTGCGCATGGGGACCGTTTGTCGAGAAAACGAAATCGAAGCAGAGATCGTTTGCGTCGACAAATGGTGGGCCCGGAGGGACTCGAACCCCCAACCAAGCGGTTATGAGCCGCCGGCTCTAACCAATTGAGCTACAGGCCCGGCCGAGCCAACCGCCTAAACCAAACACGCGCGGGCGACAAGCGCGAATGCGTCAGCGTGCGGCGGCCTTTTCGGAATAAACGGCCGGGGTGGCGTCAGGCAGCTGAGCGCTCCGCATCGCCGGTGCAGCGGGAGCGGCTTTTGCTTCACGGCTCTTCGCCACCGTCTTCTGATACGAGCCCCACCATTCGAGCCAGAGGACAAGAGCGAACTGCAGCGCAAGGCCGGCCAGCAGCAGGCCGGTGTCGAAGAAAAATTCCTGCTCGCGGCCGAATTTGATCACCTGGCAGATCAGCGACAGCATCGTACCGAAGGCGAAAACCGGCAGAGAGTGCCGCCCCATGGCCGCGACGATGTTGCTGCGATCAATATTCGCGAAGGGCGAGTGGCTTGCCGCATTGGCGAAGACATAGGCGAGCGCGAGCACGTGGAGCACCCGTGGCACGGCAGCGAAGGTCTTGTCGAGACTGGCGATCGCCGGGGGAAGGGGATCCAGCCCGTAGATCAGGAACCACAGGCCGTAACGCGTCGTCACGAAGGCAAACAGCAGATAGGCGAGGGCCAGTCCCAGAAGCCAGGGCTTGTAAGGTACCGAAGGCTTGCCGCTCGCCTTCCTCAATCCGCCGTAAAGGCCGGCTGCGAAGATCACCTGCCAGGCGATCGGATTGAAGAACCAGCCGCCGGGGTTCGGGAAGGCGGGAATGTTCAGATAGAACGCCCAGGATGCAGCCCAGAGCGCGATGGCCGAGCCCAGCATCAACTCGCGACTGATCGAGGCGAGCCAGAGATGGACCGGCGCCATGATGAGCAGCGCGATATACATCGGCAGGATATTCAAATAGCCGAACTGGTGGCCGAAACTCGCGAGGCCGAAATAGGCCTCCAGCGGCTCGTCAGACAGCGCGGCAAGGTTCATCCGCCGCATCAATTCGCCTTCGCCGAAGGCAAGCGCTGCCCAGGCGAAGAGGCCGATGGCGAGCACGGTCAGTGTCATCTGAACGAGAAGCAGCGTTCCCGCCCGGCGCAGCGCCTTTACGGTCGCAAACAGCTTCTGCCCGGCCAGGAAGGGCCGGCCATAGGCGAAGGCGGCGGCAAAACCGGCAAGGAAGACGAAAAGCTCGGCCGCGTCCGAAAAGCCGAAATTGCGCGAGGTGTATCGCTCCCAGAAATTACCGGGCACATGATTGATGAAGATCATGATCAGCGCGACGCCGCGCCAGAAGTCGATACGGTTGTCTCGGGAAGTGGCAGGCTTAGGGGCGACGATCGTCATGGTTTGTTCGATGCAGCAGGCGGTGAGGCGAGAGTGGATGCTCCCGCTTCGCTAGCGGCCTCGATCACGGCTTTTTTGGGAGCGGCCGGATCATCCGGGCCGGACAATGCCTCCCGCCAGCGATCGGCCGAGAGGATCACTGGATGGGGCTCGATCTCGAAAGGCGTCCGGAAAAGGCCGATCCGGTTCATGACGTCGCCGAGGAGCGGGCTCGCAGTGATCGAGATCAGGAGCGGCGCAATCACCAGCGGCATGGCTATCGGCAATGTCCAGAGGAGGATTTCCGGCGCGTAGTAATAGGCTGCGTAGAGAACCGCGGCGCCGGCGGTCACCATCCACCAGCTGGCGGCAAAGGCGGTTTTTAGTGGAACGCCCTGATCCTCGCGATCGGTTGCCGGCCAGCCTGAGTCGGCGCCGATCAGGATTTCCCCGATCGCTTTCGACTGCATCATCATGGTGATCGGCGCGAGAAGCGAAGTCAGAACCAGTTCGACGGTGGCACTGGCAACCACACGGATCGTTCCACCAAACGCCTTGCGCCTTCGCGAGAAGGCAGATGCGAAGGTGATCAGCGTCTTTGGCAGCAGCAGCAGAACGAAGATACCGAAGAGAAGCAGCAGCGCCTTTTGCGTTTCCGGCTTGGGAAAAACAGGGAAGAGCGAGTCGGCAGGGAAGTAATTTGGCTCGGGGGCAATGATCGGGTCGATCAGGCTGACGATCAGAAACATCAGCCAGATGGGGGATGCGAGATAGGCCATGATGCCGGCCGAAAGCTGGATCCGGTTCCAGGTCTTCAGCCCGCGTGCGGCAAGGAGACGGCCATGTTGGAGATTGCCCTGGCACCAGCGGCGGTCCCGTTTGGCATATTCGATGACATTAGCCGGGGCTTCCTCGAAAGAGCCCGGCAAATCCGGGTCGACGCGGACAATCAGCCCGGCCCGTGCAAGGAGAGCCGCCTCGACGTAGTCGTGACTTAAAATCTGACCGCCAAGAGGCGGTTTGCCCGGGAGGCCGGGCAGGCCGCAATGGGCTGCGAAGGCCCGCGTCCGGATGATTGCATTATGGCCCCAGAACGGTCCTTCCCGGCCCTGTAGCGAAGCCAGGCCGCGCGAAAAGATCGGCGAGAAGATTGCCGCCGAGAATTGGAGAGCCCGGCCGAACATGGTTCGGCGATTGATGATGAGCGGTTGGGACTGCAACAGGGCGAGGTCCGGCTCGTCGTCCATACGGGCGACCATTTCCAGGATTGTCTCTGGCACCATCAGGCTGTCGGCGTCGAGCACCAGCATGTACGAATAGGCGCCGCCGTGATTGGTGACGAAATCGGCGATATTGCCGGCCTTGCGCCCGGTATTTTTCGCACGATGGCGATAAAATAGCCGACCAGCGAGCTTCAGCTTGCGTAGAAGGAAGCGAAATGCCCGCTCCTCGTCATCAACGCATTCGGGTTTTGTGGAGTCGCTCAGGATGTAGAAATGAAAGGAGTCGAGGCGCCCGATCTTGCGAAGGCCTTCCGCCATTGCGGCGACTCGCGCGCACACCGAGTCGGCGTCCTCGTTATAGACCGGAACGAGAATGGCGGTGACCGAAATCGGTTGATATCGGCTGCGTATCCTGCCGGGGGGGCTCTTCATTGCGGCGATCATGCCGAAACATGCCGTCATGAAGCCCCAGGCGAGCCAGCCACAACAGATCAGCAGAAGCGCCGTCTGCAGAATGTGGAAGCTGGTCGTGCCGTTAGCGGTAATGACGGTGAAGAAGAGAAACGCTGCAACAAGGGAGAGGAGCGCCGCGCTGACACAGAATGCCGTACGGAGAATAGCGATCAAGTGGTCATCCACTCCCGACTGAAGGTGAGCCTCGATTGCTGCTCGCCCTGAAATGTCCCTTCAAAACGTGCTGCTTGACCGCTTTTAACGAGGGTTAGGGATCTTACGCAACTCCACCGACACAAAGCGTCTTTCCAGGCGGTTCATCTGTCAAAGGCGCGTTCGCTGCGGAGGGAACGCGCCCATAATCGGCGCATCTCATCTATCGAAGTATTGTTGCGCCCTACTGCGCTGCAATCGGCTTACGCGTGACGCCTTGAGGTCGGCACGAGCCTTGTGAAAAGGTTCGTTAGCCAAGCATGGAAACGACCCGTGCCGAAATCCTGCTCGGGCATCGGCAATCTTGCCGTCGGTGCGGGCAGTTCGACGGTCTCGATGATATCCGTTGCCCATTTCTCGCCGGCTCTGGCGTCGGAGATCACCTTGTCGACGGGCTGGTGTAGTTCGGATTCCGAGAGACGCTTGCCGATCGCGCGGTGCACATCGATCGTATCAGGCGAATACGAACCCAGGACGACATCCACTATGGAGAGCGGAGTTTCGTCGTTGTTCCAGGATAAGACACTCACGCTTCTGTAGTCCATTGATAAATCCATGTCTCGCTTATAGTGCGCCGCAACATGGTGAGTCTAACGCGAAGTTCGACAGGTCGTTCCTCGACACGTTCAAGTTCTAGTGAAACGCGCCAACCCCCGTCCGGAAGGCGCGAAACGGCACTGTTCACAAGCCTTCCCGCCGATGTCACTTCTATCTCCGGTTCGACCTTGGCGTTGTCCGGCAGATCAGCGGCGGGGCCGCCGGTGAAATTGACGACCAGACGCCGCGTCAGCTGCTGTTCGTCGGTGTCCGCTGCATTGCCGCCAACGCCCGACAGGGTCGAGGAAACGCGCGCTCGGTCCTGAGCGGGTTCGACGTCGAGACCCCAGCGCATGCGATAGGCGAACTCCATCGACGAGCCCGCCTCCGCGCGTTCCTCCGGTATCCAGAAGGCGACAATATTGTCATTCGTCTCGGTGGCAGTCGGAATTTCCACCAGCTCGACGGTTCCCGCGCCCCACTCGCCAATCGGCTCGATCAGAAGGGACGGCCGAAGTTCGTATCGCGATTCAGTGTCCTGATAGCTTTCGAAGGAACGATCGCGCTGCAGCAGCCCGAAACTTTTTGGATTGATCTCTCCGATGAAGGAGAGAGACAGCTGCTGCGGATTCTGGAGTGGTCGCCAGAACTGCTCGCCATTCGCCCGTTCGATGAAGAGCCCGTCGCTATCGTGAACCTCCGGACGGAAATCGTCATGGTCCGCGCGATCGTTCTCGCCGAAGGTAAACATGGAGGTCAGCGGCGCGATACCCAGTCGTGCGACGGTCTCCCGGAAATACAGTCTCTGCCGGCATGTCATCACCGTCTGCGGGCCGGGCGTGATGACGAATTCGTAGGCGCCGGCAACACTGGGGCTTTCAAGCTCAGCCATCAGCCGGATCGAATTCTCACCAGGCTTTGGAGCATCGATATAGAACGCGGTGAAGTGAGGAAATTCCTCGGTCTCTTCTGACGTCGCCGTATTGATGGCAAGCCCGCGTGCCGACAGGCCGTAGCGCGTTCCCATGCCAAGCGCCCGAAAATAGCTGGCGCCGAGGAACGTGACGAGTTCATCGAAGTAGTCAGGTCGCTCCAGCGGGGCATGGATGCGGAAACCGGCGACGCCCGGAAAGCTGATATCGTCGAAGTCGGCGGGATTCAGTGGGGGACGATATTCAAAATCGTCGGCCTGAAAGATGTGGGGTTCGTAGTGTCCATCCCGACCGATGGCGACAGTGGCGGTATCGTTGAAAACCCAGCCCGGATAGAAGGCCTGAAGGTGGAAATCGACCGGCTCGGCGCGCCAGAGCGCATGATCTGGACGGTATGCGATCGCCCGATGTTGATCGTAGGTGAGATCCTGAACGATTTCAGGAAGCGGGCTTTCCGGCTCGACGTAAGGCTGTTTCGCCTTCTCAGCCATTTTTTCGCTGAGCCGATCGAACGTCAGAGGTTCGGACGCTGCCGTCTCTGCCGAATTTCCAGCCTTGCTTGCAGCTTTTTCGTCATCTGCTGCGAAACTCGACGAAAACGGAAAAAGCATGGCGGCGAAACCGCCACCGAGTGCTTGGCGGCGCGTGATATGAAGTGGTCTGAGCACGTTGGCCTGTAGGTCCCTTGTTTGAGCTCTGCCGCCAAGATAGTCGGCAGTGAGTGCCGCGAAAAGTGCACCGCAGCACAAATGGATCGCATAATATGCAATCCTTGCTCAACAATTTTGCAGGGCTCAGAAGAGTCTTTTGCCGGCTTAAGGTTAGCGAAGCCGGCGCAGGCGCTGGGAGAGGAGAGTCTCGATTTTGCTGAGGGACTCGCCGAGCACAACACGCTCTTTTTCGTCGAGGGCACCGATCAGATCGACGTCGAGTTTGCGCCAGACCTCGTAGACCTTATCCCGTGCCTGCTCGCCCTTCGGCGTGAGCTGGACCATGGTGCGCCGCAGGTCGACCTTGTGCGCTCCGCGCTCCACGAGACCCTTCTCGATGAGTCGGTCGAGCATCTTCGAGATGGTCGAGGGGCGAACGCTCAGGTCTTCCGCGAGAACGGACACGCTGACGGGTTCGTTTGGCAGCAAACGGACGAGCAATTGATCCTGACCGGGATGCAGGTCAATGTCGGACAAAAGAAGCGCGATGAAGGCGCGCGTCGACTTGGCGATGGCGAGCAGCGAGGTTACCGTCTCGGTATCTGACGGTCGATCCTCGGTGGTCGCGATGAGGGGGTCGATGTTCAAATCCATGTCGCCACCTTCGCGCAGTTTTGCCGGGTACACATTAAACTAAGTTATATTCTCCAAACGATTTTTTCGGTCCGGAGGATGTGTGACAGACGCGGAAAACGTGTCGATTTTGGGGGAATGGCATGGCGGATATCCGCGTGATCTGCGCGATCGGGCAGAGCGGGCAACTCGGTCTCGACGGCGGAATGCCGTGGGAGGGAAACAGCGATCGCGCCTATGTCGAGGACGTCGAACGCTTCTTCGAAATCACGCGCGGCCATGTCCTGATCTGCGGCCCCAAGACAGTCGCGTCCTTTCCGGATTTTGCGCACGAACACCGGACGATCGTCACCATTCGCTCCTCCGACGACCCCGAGGAAGTTCTGTCGCGCTTCGGCGAGCGCGTCGTCTTCGTCGGTGGTGGTCCGTCAGTCTGGGATGCCTATGCGAAATACGTAAGACATTGGGATATCAATAGGTTACCCTATGACGGGGAGGCCGATACCTGGTTCGATCCGGCCTGGCTTCTTGCCGGAGGCAACCACTCCGTCAGGCGCTGAGATCGGGGATTTCGGCGCCGAGTTCGCGCGGATCGGTGCCGCAGGCCTCACGAATCGTGAGACATGTCCGATCCATCAGCGACCGGACAAACTCATTCTGCTCGGCGCTAAGCGGCGGCGATCCGGATACACGCGCTGGCGAGATCAAGCGGAGCGAATTCGTCAGCAGGAATCGGCCCGTTCTGGCTGCGTCCCAAACGATCGGCTCCACCCGGACAGCGCTCTCAACCTCCTCGATCGTCTCTATTAGAAATCTGCGCATCACGCCGTCCAACGTCCCCGATGTGAGTGGCGGTGTCACGATATCGTGTTCAGCCATTAGAAAGACATTCGCCAGTGCAGAGCACGCGATCTCGTTTTTCGTGTTCAGAAACAACGGCTCGTCGGCCCCGGCCTGCTTCGCCCGATTCGTTTCGAGGATCGCGTCGAGATAGGAGAGCGTCTTCAGCCGTGCCGTCGGCGACGTCTCGTTGCGCCGCGTTTCGGCCAGAACCAGCGTCATCGGCTTGAACATCAGCTGCGGTGCGAGCGGCGAGGCCGAGCCGAAGAGCGTCGGCTTCGGATCGGCGGGCAGGGCAAGGCCTCGCGCTCCAGTCCCGCGCGTCACGGTGAGCCGGATCGACCCGTGCACGATCTCGCCGGCAAGCGCGGATTGCGCAGCCTCCAACGTCTCGCGCGCCACCGGCAGCGAAAGCGCCGCACAGGTCGCCGCCAGCCGATCGAGGTGTTGGTCTGCCCGAAAAACCCGTCCGTCTATTGTCAGGGCGGTATCGAAGCATCCGTCGCCGAGTGTGAAGCCCCGATCGGTCGGATCGATCCATGCGTCCTCTGCCGCAACAAGCCGGTCGCCAAGCCAGACCGGCGCGCTCATGCCCGTTCCTTGGCGAAGGTCCGAGCGCGTTCGAGGAAGTTGGAAAGGATCTTTGTTCCGTCCTCCGTCAGGATCGACTCGGGATGAAACTGCACGCCGAAAGTCGGATGGCTGCGATGGGTCAGCGCCATGATCTCCCCATCCGGCGAGCGGGCATCCACACTCAGGTGCTCGTGCATCGCCTGCGTTTCTTCCACGATGAGTGAGTGATAGCGCCCCGCCTTCGTTTCGGGCGCGAGGCCTTGGAAGAGGTTCGCGCCTTCGTGCATCATGGCCGAAGCCCGACCATGCATCGGCCGCAGTGCCCGGGTCACATGACCCTCGAAGACGTCGCCGATCACCTGGTGACCGAGACAAACGCCGAGGATCGGCACCCGGCCGGAAAGTGTCCGCACGACATCGCAGGAGATGCCTGCCTCTTTCGGCGAGCAGGGACCCGGCGAGACCACGATCGCGTCCGCCTCCAGCGCTTCAGCCTCCGCCACGCTCACCTTGTCGTTCCGGCGCACCACGAGCTCGGCGCCGAGGCGCTCAAGATATCGTCCGACGTTGAAGACGAAGCTGTCATAGTTGTCGAGAACGAGAACCTTCATGCCTCTTCCTCGAAGGCGGCGAAGACGCGGGTGGCCTTGGTGAAGGTCTCTTCATACTCCGCCTTCGGATCGGAGAGGACGGTGATGCCGCCGCCAGCCGCCAGACGTGCGGTTCCATCCTCGAAGGTCACCGTCCGGATCGCGATGTTGAGATCCATCGCGCCGTCGAATCCGATATAGCCGATCGAGCCGCAATAGGGCCCACGCCGTGTCTTCTCGATCTCGGTGATGATGTCCATCGCCCGGATTTTCGGCGCTCCGGTAATCGATCCGCCGGGGAAGGTCGCGCCGATCAGCTCCGCCGGCCCGAGCTCCGCCTGAAGCTCTCCCGTCACCACCGAAACGAGATGATGGACCGCAGCATAGGTCTCGAGCCCGCACAGCACCGGCACTTCGACCGAGTCCGCCTTGCAGACCCGCGACAGGTCGTTGCGCATCAGATCGACGATCATCACGTTCTCGGCCCGGTCCTTTTCCGAGGCGAGCAATTCGGCCGAAAGCGCGGTGTCCTCGGCCTCATCGGCAGAGCGCTTCGCCGTTCCCTTGATTGGCCGCGTCTCCACATGGCCGTCGGCCGTGAGGCTCAGAAAGCGCTCCGGCGAAGAGCTGGCGACCACCATCTCTCCGCAATCGAGAAAGGCGCCGAACGGCGCTGCATTAGTTTGGCGAAGCCGAGCATAAAGTGCCAGCGGATCGAAGCCCTCGGGGAGACGGCTGGTGAACGTCTGGGCGATATTCGCCTGGAAGATGTCGCCCGCGAGAACGTATTCTCGCGTCGCCTCGATCGCCGCTTCGTAATCCCTGGCGAAGAAATTCGAGCGCCAGTCGAAGCCTTCCGGGATCGGCGGCAGGTCGGGGAGGGGGGACCCTAGAGCCGCGAGGATATCGTCTCGCCGCAGCTCCGCCTGCTTGCGCTGTTCCTCGCCTTTCGCCGGTTGGCCGTTTGAGAAACAGTAGGCTCTACTGGTTTCGTGATCGAAGGCGAGCACCACGTCGTAAAGCGGAAAGACCATGGTCGGCTTGGCTGGATCGAAATCCTGCGGCGGTTCAAGGTCCTCGAGGTGATGAGCGAATTCGTAAGCGATGAAGCCCATCGCACCGCCCTGGAACGGCGGATAGCCCTCGACCGTCGGCATTGCGAGGCGCGCGAGCACTCCTTTGAGGGCCTGAAGTGGAGCGGCGTCGATCCGCTCGCCGGAGAGCGCCGGGCCGTCGGCATCGACCGTAAAGACGGCAAAAGGGCGTGCTGCCACGAAAGAGTAGCGGCCCAGAGTCTCGTGCGCCATCGCACTGTCGAGGAAAGAGAGACCACCGAACGCGTAGAGCTTCCGCGCCGCTTCGAATGGGTCTTGCCAGGCAATTTCGGTCACGAGGGGCAGCGATGTTTCCATGACATCGCAGATGCCCCCTTCGATCGCTTTCGTCAAACGCGGCCGTCGCTCTACCATGGGCTACGGAGGCGGGTGCCGGAAAATGGATCGGATTCGCCGTGTACAGAGTTCTTCCCTCGAGTGTCAGAGTAAGTCGCTCTCCCGTTGTTTTGAATTGCAGGACGAGGCCCGGATCATGCCCATCCATTCGCTGAAATCGAAACAATGCCGATCGCGCCTGTTTCTTGCGCCGTTCGGTCTCCTCGCTCTCGCAGGCTGCAACACGGCGACACCCTATCCGCTCGAAAATCCGATCAGGGGAGCAGCGGTTTCGGCAAACCCCTATCGGCCGGGAACTCCGGAATACTGCCGACAATATGCGCGCCAGACGGCCGCGAATGCCTATGAGGGCCGCGTCGATCGCGGTGAGGATGGTTTCGGCGTCCGTGCGCTGACGGAACAAGACGCGCGGCGTGACGGTGCCCGCGCCTACGAGCGCTGCCTCAATCGCCGCTGACTGGTTTGACGAAACACAATGAAAATTCGGGAGCCGGTATGATCGACGAAACCGACCGCAAGCACTTGTCCCGTTGCGTGCAACTGGCGCGCCAAGCTGTGGAGGAGGGGCACAAGCCGTTCGGCTCGATCCTTGTCGCGGGCGACGGCACTGTACTGAAGGAAGACTTCAACCGCACCGGTACGGGCGACTCGACGGCCCACCCGGAATTTGCTCTCGCCCATTGGGCAGGGCTCAATATGGAGCCGTCCGAGCGCTCCAGCGCGACCGTCTATACATCCGGCGAACATTGCCCGATGTGCGCGACCGCTCACGGCATCGTCGGCCTCGGGCGCATCGTCTATGCGAGTTCGACCGAACAGCTTCTCGCCTGGCTCGACGATCTCGGGGTCGACGGTTTTCCGTTCAAGGCGATACGGGCGCACGAGGTTTTGCCGAACCATAAAGTCGCGGGTCCGGACGAGACGTTTGCCGATGAAATCTACGCGCTCCACGAGCGGGTTCACCGGCGCTGACCGTCGACTTCATGTATTCCGCCGATCTCAAATTTTCAGCCGATTTCGATGGCTGGCGCGATGCTGCGCGTGCTGCGTTCTCGAACGGAGTTCGACCGGAAGATCTGTCTTTCACGATAGAAGGCGAGGGCGCCGGCCTCTTTTCCGGACCGTTGCCGCCTCACGATCCGAGCGGTCCGCAGCCGACTGTCCCCAGAGCCTTCGTGGATCTCGCTCGCAAGATCGTCTGCCATGCGGCCACGGACCGCTTCGTCTTCGCCTATAGCCTGCTCTGGCGCCTCCAGAGCGAAAAGCGACTTCTCGGCATCGCGTCCGATGCCGATGTGATCCGCGCAAACGAGATGGAAAAGGCCGTTCGGCGCGACGCCCACAAGATGAAGGCCTTCGTTCGCTTCCGCGAGATCGAGGGTGACGAGGGCAACAAGCACTATGTCGCGTGGTTTGAGCCCTTCCATCATGTCGTCGAGGCGACCGCTCCCTTCTTTGCGCGCCGTTTTACCGGCATGACCTGGACGATTCTCACGCCCGAACGGACGGCGCACTGGAACGGCGCCGAGCTCACCTTTCTCCCAGGTGCGAGCCGCGAGATGGCTCCATCAGGCGACGACATGGAAGACCTCTGGCTCACCTACTACGCTTCGATCTTCAATCCGGCCCGCCTGAAAGTGAAGGCCATGCAGGCGGAAATGCCGAAGAAATACTGGGCGAACATGCCGGAAACGGCGCTTGTCAAACCACTCGTCGCCGGCGCCGAAGCGGCGCAGCGCCGCATGATCGAAACTGCTCCGACCCTTCCGAGTTTGCGCCACGAGAAGATGAGCGAACGCCGGGAGATCGACATGGGACGGGAAAGCGCGGAAGAGCCGATGCTCGAGCTCGGTGCAGGTCTTGCCGAGCCGGGCTCCAACCTGCCGAAGACGATCGAAGATGCGCGCCGGGCGGCGGCAAGCTGTCAGGCCTGTCCGCTGTGGGAGCCGGCGACGCAGACGGTTTTCGGCAAGGGGCCGGAGAACGCGCCGGTCATATTCGTCGGCGAGCAGCCCGGTGATCAGGAGGATATTGCTGGCGAGCCCTTTGTCGGACCGGCCGGCAAGGTCTTCGACGAGGCGCTTTTGGCGGCAGGCGTCGATCGCTCTCAAGCTTATGTCACGAATGCCGTCAAACACTTCAAGTTCACGCCGCGTGGCAAGCGGCGTATCCACGCGAAACCGAATTCAGGAGAAATCCAGACGTGCCGCTGGTGGCTCGATATCGAACGAGAAGTCGTCAAACCGAAGTTGATCGTGGCTTTAGGGGCAACGGCGGCTCACGCCATTCTCGGCAAGACGGTGACGATCCGCGATACGCGCTCGAAACTGATCGACCTGACCGAGGAGACGCGGTTTCTCGTCACTGTGCATCCGTCCTACATTCTGCGTCTCCCGGATGCGACTGCTCAGGAGCGGGAACGTGAAGCCTTTCACGCCGATATGGAATTGGTGCTGAAGACGGTGCCGGAACTGGCTCTTTCTGGAAACGTCTGAAAATCAGTAATTCTGGGACCCGGCCATAGATGGCGTAGTGGGTTGGAATTTAGGCCATCCGCTTGCGGGCGGTTTCTTTCTCGGCCGCCGGCGCGATGCGATTCCGCCGGAAATGGGCGAGTGCTTCGACAGCGATTTCCGATGCGGGAGCAGGACGTCCGAAATAATAGCCCTGAATCTGGTCGCAGCCGCAGTCGCGCAGCAACTCCACCTGCTCGGCCTCTTCGACGCCTTCGGTCACCACCTTCATTCCCATGTGATGACCCATTGCGACGATCGTGCGCACGAGCTGATCGACCTTCTCCTCACCGCGCGCCATCGCGAACATGAAGCTTTGGTCGATCTTGAGCTTGTCGAACGGGAAGCGCCAGACATAGCTGAGAGAAGAGTAGCCCGTTCCGAAATCATCCATGGCGACGGAAATGCCAAGGGCTTTCAGGCTCTTGAGCTGCTCCAGAACATCGTCGGAACGGTCCAGAACGAGGGACTCCACCACTTCGAGTTCGAGCTGCTTTCCTTTGATGCCGGCCGCGGCGAGCGCGTCCGTGACGATCGAGACGAGATCGCCATCGGCGAACTGAACTGTCGAAAGGTTGACCGAGACAAAGCAGTCTTCCGGCCAATTTGCGGCCTGACGGGCGGCTTCCTGAATGACCCAGGTCCCGATCCGCTTGATATAGCCGCGTGCTTCCGCGATCGGGACGAACTCGCCTGGCGAGATCAGATTGCCGTCTGTGTCGCGCAGGCGGATGAGCGCTTCGAAGCCGAGAATCTGGTGTGTCGAGCCGCAGACGAGCGGTTGATAATGAAGCTCGAAGCCGTCGTTTTCGACGGCGTAGCGGACCTGCGCCTCGACAAGCCGTCGGCGATGGTTGTCCTCGTCCATCCAGGCTTCGAAGAAGACCAGATCGTCCTGTTTCGACGACTTGTGCCGGAAATGAGCGAGCTCGGCATGCTTTACGAGTTCGGTATGGCTGCGTCCGTCGGTCGGAACCATCGCGCAACCGATCGAAATAGAAGGCTCGATCCGCTCGCCGCATTGTTCGATCGGTTCGCCAAGCGCATTTGTGAGCCGGCGGGCGAAGGACCTGACATCGTTGGCGCTCGAAACGCGACGCTTCAAAATCGCGAAATCGTCCGGTCCGATACGGGCGACGAGATCGTCCTTCTGGGCAATGAAGCGGATCCGCTTGCCAAGAACCTTGAGAATTTCGTCGCCGTTCGCCTGCCCCAATCGAGCATTGATCTCCCCGAGCTCGTCGAGATCGATATAAATGTAGGCCATGCGCTCGCGCGTTGCGCGCGCTGTCACCATCACCCGGTCCGTCTCTTCCTGCATGCGTCGGCGATTGAGAAGCTGGGTGAGGCTGTCGTGATTGGCGAGAAACTCGATGCGTGCGTCGGCTTCGGCAATTTTCCGGCGGCGGAAGAGATAGGCGGCGAAAGGCACCCCGGTTGCAATGAGCAGAATGAGGGCGGTCAGCGAGAACGCCTTGTAAAGCGTGCCCGTGTAGAGACCGCGATCAGCCGTCACATCGGCCTGCACCGAAAGGAATCCGATGCGCTCGCCATCGCGGAACAACGGCTTGATCACCGACGGCGGCTGGTCGCCGTTCTTGACGAAGACACGCCACTGACCTTTGCGAGCGATCGTGCTTTCGGCAAGGGAGTCCCCGTTCGACATCCCGCCCGGCCTGTCTCGCATCAACCAGCCATAGCGTTCGGAGCGGGACTGATAGATTTCGTGGCCGTCGCGGTCGAAAAGTGAAAAGCGCTCAATTCCGGATAGGTTCGAAACCTTGCGGATCGTCGCTTCGATGTCGGGGGTGCGGCTGATGCCCGTCATGAAGGCATCGAGTGCGCCGGGTTCGGTGAGAAGGAGCTCGGAGAAATTATCGGCTCTGCCGGAAATCTCGGTTTCGACGATGTCGCCGACGGCAATCGATCCGACGAACAAGACGCTGACGATGACGAAGCCCGCGATCGCAAGTGCTCCGGCAAAAACAGCAGCATGTTGTCTTAGCGTGTGAAGCACGTCCTGCCCGCTTGCTCTCCGTTGAATACCGAGAACTACCGGCAAGAAGTAAACAAATCGAAGCCTCGTGAGCAAAAGACCGGGGGATTGGCACTGGATTGCTTAGCGGTTGCGCGATTCATCCGCTCTTGGAAATAAGTGCTATCCAAGATTGCATCTGTGCTGGATTCGAACAGCTTCGGCTTAGCCTGCGGCATATGGCCGAGCAGGATGGTTCACAAAGAATCGCGAAGTGTGGAATCAGTCTAGACTTTGGCAAAAATTAGGCCATTATACGTCAGAAAAGCGGCGGCAAGTCGGTCCAAACACTAATGGCTGGAGGCCTTCATGAAACATTTTGCTGTCTGTCTTGCGTTTGCGCTCGGAATTCTGACATTCGGTTTGACTAACGCTGCGGAAGCTCGCCTGGTCGCGAAGATCGATCTATCCTCACAGCGCATGACGGTGATCAACAACGGCAAGGTGCTCTACAACTGGCCGGTCTCGACGGCGCGCAAGGGTTACCGCACGCCGACCGGCACCTGGAGGCCGAAGCGCCTGCACCGCATGTGGTATTCCCGCAAATACGACATGAGCCCGATGCCCTATTCGGTCTTCTATAGCGGCGGCTATGCGATCCACGGCACCGGCGCGATCTCGCGGCTCGGCCGTCCCGCCTCGCATGGCTGCGTGCGTCTGCATCCGGCCAACGCCAAGCGCTTCTACAACCTCGTTCGCCGCCACGGCATGGGCAATACCCGTGTCGTCGTCCAGCGCTGAACTGCCGTCTCGCTCGAAAGCCAAGCAGACACTGTAGGCCGTCGGATTTCCGGATCCGGCGGCTCGATGCATTGTGGCACGGACAGCTTACTCCGCGGATAACCGAGGTATCATGGTCGAAAATTTAATACCCCATTAGCCATGTACGATTACGCTCTGGTCGCACTAGCAGCGACGGCGGGCCATGCAGCAGACAGTCTATCCTTCCCAGCCAATAGGGCTTTCGCTGGAAGAGCGCGCGCTATCGGCGGGACGAACCCTGCTTGCCGTCGGCCTGATGACCGCCCTCGTCATGACGCTGATGCCGTTCCCCGCAGGCTATGCGACATTTGCGGCTGTCGACGGAAATCCCGTCAACAAATACGGTTACAGCGCACTCGCGATGCTGGCGCTGCTCGGCCACTTCATGTTTGCCGACCGGCGCGTTGCTTTGACGTTGCTGCGGCCGGCCTGGCTGATCCTCGCCGCGTGGCTCGTCCTTTCCTCCGTCAACTCGATCATGCCGGAACTCGCCTTTCGCGCGGCGCTGTTCACGATCGCGGCGATGATCGCGGCGACGGGCGCGCTGTCGCTGCCGGCCAATGCTTCGGCGTTCCGGCTCTGCCTTACCGTGATGGCGCTTGTCGTGCTCGGCCTCTGCTATTTCGGCGTCGTCGCGATGCCGAGCCTTGCGATCCATCAGGCCTTCGAGACGGAGAGCCAGCATTCCGGGCTCTGGCGCGGTATTTACAGCCACAAGAACGTGACGGGTCAGGTGATGGCCCCGCTGTTCTTCATCGGGTTCTATCTCTGGCGCGCGGGCCACTGGAAGGCCGGCGTGCTGATCGCGGTTCTCAGCTTCATCTTGGCCTACAAGACCGGCTCGAAGACGACGCTGGCGCTGATGCCGGCGGTGATGCTTTTGGTCCTTTCGGGCCGCATCTTCGGCGGTCGGATCCTGCCGGTTCTTCTCGTCTTCGGCGCGGTGACGGCGGTTGGCATGATGACGCTCGGCACGGTGTTGAGCGATACGCTGAATTCGATCCTGCAACTCGTGCTGCCCGGCACGACCTTTACCGGACGGACCGATCTCTGGCGCTTCACGCTCGACCTGATGGGCCCGCAGCAGTGGATCGGCTACGGCGTCGACACCTTCTGGTCGACCCCGATCGTGATGACGGCCGAGGCGCCGTTCGAGCTCACCTGGGACCCGCGCGGCATCGTGAACGCCCATAACGGCTATCTCGACATCGCGATCACCATCGGCTGGCCCGGCCTGTTGATGGCGATGATCGTGCTCTTCGTCCTGCCGCTGGTCGACTATGTGAAGTGCCGGGAGACCCGCGAGAACCATCTCGCGGCCGATCTCTTCCTGATGATCCTCACCTTCATGCTGATGAATTCGTTCCTGGAATCCTTCTTCTTCGCGCGCGGGCACCCCGGATGGATGCTGACCTGGATCGCGGTGGTGGGCTTGAGGCTCACGGCGCGCCATCAGCTGAAACCGGCCGGCTGACCGCGCCGCCAGCCGCTTCGTCGGGCGTCTCGCCCAGGCCGAACCGTTCCTTCGCCCGTCGCATCACCTGCCGCTCCAGCGCCTGAAAGTTGTTGCGCTCGCGAAAGACCTGCGGCGCGTTCTGGCGCACCATCATGAGATGGAGGGCGTGGGCGACGTCGGCGGGCAGCTGCTGAAGGCAGGGGAGGCCGGTGCGCCCCCAGGTCTTGGCGGTGAGGGGCGTCTCGCCGGCGCGGGAGCCGAAGCGGCACTGGAAGGCGCGGCGGCATTCGGGCCGCTTGCAGTAGTGAAAGAACCTCTGCGCGAGCTCCGACAGGCACTGGTCGAAATCGTTGGGATCGTGCGGCAGGGCGCGGCGGCTTTCGTCGCCATCGCCGATCTTTCCGGCAGGCCGGCGACGGCGGGGCGGATGAACGGTGCGGCCGGCCTCTTCGAGAAGGTGAAGGATGTGGCGGAAGTGCTGGTGGGCGATGCGCTTGCCCTCGGCGAGTTCCGCCGGCGTCGGCGGCAGGTCGCCCACGGGATTTGCGTTGGGGGCCGGATGCTTCGCCATGGTCCGTCTCCTTGTCTCAAGCGGTCCGGCGATGGGACCTCGGCACCGGACGCGGGTTCGCGTTCCCGCGCTCGTTCGAGCCGGGGTTTGAAGGTCTTTCCTGATCCTCCCTCAAGTGGCAGGCCACCGGGACGATCCCTGTCTGGCTTTGCCCTTGAGCCTCTGAAGCCGCTGGCAAAGCCGGGTCGCTGCCATGAAGGGCGGCAGCGGAGCGCCGGAGGCAAACCCTCCGAGTATGCAATTCTATCCGGTTCGCCTCCGGCGCACCGCGCGGGATTTATCGTCCACGCTTCACCCAAGGTTCCTGCCGCGCCCGTTCCGCCGGCCCCGCCGTCCGCTACGTCTTGCCCGAAGGATCGGGTTTGACGGCGCGCGCGGGCGGCAGCGGTCGGGGCGAAGCCCAAACCTTCGGTGGCTGCCGGCGCTTCACGCTGGCCTTGGCGGCCATGCGTTCAAGGGGACCAATCCGCACCCGTGCCGTAGTACACGAGGGGCCGGCGGAGCCGCGGGACGTCCGGAGCGTGAGGGACTCCGGAAAAAGCCCCCGCACTGCAGACACCGCCCGCACCCCCGAACGATCCCGGCGATCGTCCTTGCCATTCGGTGGCGCGGTGAGGGGATGATAGGAGAGGGTGTCGGGGTGGGGATAAGATTTTAGCGGGTTAGCGATGGCTGCTGGTCTACTAAAGACGTGTGGCGCTTTGCCGAAATTGTTTGGGGGTCGTAACGTATATTCAAATGCCCCTCTCGTTCGAGGATCGTACTACGAAAAGGCTGCATCTCTTCGAAATTTGCCGATCCGAAGAGTATTGCACTAGCGACGAACAGTGTGGGATATGTCAACCGACTCTATCGATCGACGATCTACATGGAACGTAAAATCAATTTGCATACAGAAATAGCGCACCGAATAGAGGTTCTATTAGGCCAGAATGTAGCCATTCGTGGGAATCAGAATGGGCCGGGGTTTGCTATCTCAAGCGTCCAAGGCCCTCGCGAGGAGAACCAGGATAGGGCGGCGGTCGCACAGGTTTCTCTCCCGAACGGAGAGCGTTATCTCATAGCCATCGTATGCGATGGAATGGGAGGTATGTCTAAGGGCGGAATAGCAGCCGACTGCGCCTTAAGTCATTTCGTCGCCAGTGTTATTAATTTTAACCGCAGGAATGTGAAGCACAGTATTCTCCTTGGGATGCGCACGGCAAATTCGGCGGTATACAAACGTTTCGGTGGAAGTGGCGGCACTACGCTAAGTGCCGTCATTATGTCGGAACATAATGAGATTTGGATCGCGAATGCAGGTGATAGTCGGGTATACGGTCAAGATGAACTAAATGGTTTAACCCTTCTCACTCGTGACGATACCATTGGCGGTCAACTAAAAACCGAACCCGAAGACGCTATGCTCGATAATAGACTTATACAGTTCATAGGAATCGGAGATGTGCTTGAGCCGCATATAATCAGGGTCTGTAAGGAGCATTTCTCTTCAGTTTTGATTACTTCAGATGGAGCCCATAGTATAGGTCGCCAGGTGTTGTCTGGAATATTTAAATTTGGAGCGACTCCTGCTCAATTCTCAAGGCGAATTGTTTCAGTTGCCGAAAGCATAGGTATTGAAGATAACGCTTCTGCGATTTCGATCGATCCGGCTCAAATGAGATTCAATGCTAGTTATGGGTCGGCGATAGAGCTTTCGATTGTCTCGCCTTATGACCGCTTGGAGTTGTGGATCGATCCGGCATACGCATCTAGCGAACGTACATCGAAGGCATCCGCCGTTGAAAAAGAGCTTTCTAAGTCGGAGATCGAGCGAGATAAGAAGCCCAAAAGGAAGCCAAAAGGTAATATGAAAAAGCGGAATACAAAAGTGGAACCAGACGCTGAAGTTAGGCCGCAATTAAATATTGAATTTCAGAACACGTCAGAAGACAAGTCATGATTAATCTACCAGACCGGTATTTAGACGTAATACAATATTTAACCGGCGGGGGAATGTCGGATACATTTATCTGCAAAGATAAGAATCTTTCACGTCGTGTCGTGATAAAATCTTTAAAGCATGGAATTGAAAAATATCGTCTTATAGATGAGTTGACGGCTCTTGCAAATATTAGATCGCAATATGTGGTTCAAGTCCTTGATGTGATAAAGGATGGCGACGATGTCGTTGGTTTTGTCGAAGAATACATAGATGGAACGGACCTTAAGCCATTACGGTCTGGTGTCTCTGAAATAGATATATTGAAGTTTTTATATCCAATAGCAGCTGGTATTTGCGATATTCATAATAGCGGAAGGCTTCATCGTGATCTAAAGCCTGACAACATGAAACTCGATATCGAAGGAGTTTTAAAGATATTTGATTTTGGTCTTGCTAAAATGGCCAACGGAGCAAAAACTAAGCAGTTTTTCTACACGCAAGGATATACGGCACCAGAGGCATTTCAGCAGGACGCTTTCGGTGTTCATCATTTCACCGAAGCAGTCGACGTTTATGCGTTCGGCATGATCGCTTTATGGGCTTTGAGCGATGGGGTTCTGCCATCAGCGCTCTGTGAGGTGCCGCCAAAAACTGTAAAGGTGCCAAAAAATTTTCAGCAAAGTCATGTCGCGTTAGGCGCTGACTTAGTTCAGCTACTCGACAGTACCCTTAGCAGTGACCCGTCGCTGCGGCCTTCTATGTTTGAAGTAAAAGAGCAGTTGGGAGCTCGGCTCCTCCGAGATCGGCACCGTATGCTAATAACTCACCAGGGCACTACATATGTTGTCGAAGCATCAAACCGAACAGTGAAGCTAAGTGCTGGTCAAGATGTAGTGACGATATACTATGATGGTGTGAAATTTTTTGTTACGAGCGTTACTGGTCACGTGCGACACAATAATCAACAGATGTCCAATGGCTACGTGCTTGAGGGCTCTTCAGTTATCGTCCTAGGTGACCCAAGTGCCGGTTATCGTACTTCGATTACAGCAGATATTTCTCATCCGGAGGTGACTTTATGAAGGGGCCGTTGGGAACTCAAGAATTGGCGGTGAACGGCAGATATGCTGCGACTAATTGGATTGGCGCAGGCGGAATGCAGCACGTCTATTCTGCTAGAGATACATTATTTGAAAGACGCGTTGCGCTTAAGACACCTAAAGACGATGCTGGTAGCAAACGATTCAGGATGTCAGCTGAAGTAAGTGCAAAAATAAATCATCAGAATGTTGCAAAAACTTTGGACTATTTTGATGACGGTGATAGGCAGTATATAGTTGAGGAGCTAGTTGAGGGTTTAGACTTATTTGAGGTAATGAGCCGCAGCTTGCCGTATCTACCGCCGTCGGTTTGTGCCAAAATTCTTCATCGATTAGCAAAAGGCCTCGCTGCTTCGCACACCGTTGGTGTCGTTCATCGAGATCTAAAGCCAAGCAACATCATGGTTGTGGGGGGCTCCCTTTTCGTAGACGTCAAAATTACCGACTTTGGAATTGCGAAAATGGCCGAAAATGAGATCGGACAATGGGCAGAAGTTGGGGGGGCTACATCTTCAAAGACCGTCTTAGGTGCGATCCCGTATATGTCGCCGGAAGCGATAAACGACTTCAAAGAGCCGAAAAAGTCATCGGACGTATGGGCAATAGCCGCCATCGTTTATGAGTTGCTGTCGGGGGCACCTCCTTTTGGAACTGGGCTTAAGTGTATCCCCAAGATTGTTGATGCAAAGCCCCCAAAGAAGCCAACACAAATTGCCGTAGCCCAATTTCGGGCTCTAGGTGACGAGCTGTACGATATTATCGTTAGTTGCCTGGAAAAAAACCCAGAGGACCGGCCGACGGCTAACGTATTGGTCTCAATGTGCGAAAGGCTCTGTTACGGTGATAGTAATTATAGCTTTGGGACAATTAGTAGCTTTGGGGCGCACACTGGCCGTATATTAGACTCGAACGGTGTGCAGCTTATGTGGCACCCGAATAGTTTTTACGGCACTAGAAGCAAAAAGATCGGAGCGAAAGTTTGGTTCGGGCGCGATCCCGGCCAGCCTTACGAGCGTGCGTTTCCGCTAGTGCTCGCTAGATGAAAAAAATTCGTAAAGATTACATGGCCTGTCATTGTGGCCTCTAACTAGTTTTGCGTCTTTCGCATCCGGTCTCAACACCCCTATCATTCCCGCCGCAATTCGCTTATATGCCGCCGCGTGCGGGCTCGGCGCTGCCGTGGCTCGCAACATTCAAGGCCGTCGCTGGACGACATCCCGGCGACCGGCGTCCCGAGCTCAAGATCCTCATTCTGAACGATCGTTGAGACCCCATCATCTCCGGGCCCATTCGGCTTGGCGTTTCGCTTGGATGAGCGGACGCGGGCAGGGCTCCGGATACACGAACAGAAAGGCATATCCGATGTCGATTACCGCCGAACGCAAGGCAGAGCTCCTGAAGGAGTATGGCACCAAGGAGAACGACACCGGCTCGCCGGAAGTTCAGGTTGCCCTTCTCACCGAGCGGATCACCAATCTGACCGAGCACTTCAAGGGCCACCACAAGGACAACCACTCCCGTCGTGGTCTTCTGAAGATGGTTTCGACCCGCCGCCGCCTTCTCGACTATGTGAAGGGCAAGGATCAGCAGCGCTACCAGACGCTGATCGAGCGGCTCGGTATCCGCCGCTAAAGGCTGGATCATAAGTTTCCCGGCGGGCATCGCTTGAAGCGGCGCCCGCCGGTTTCACATTCGCCGGATGATCCTTTATAAGGTCAGGCGGCGGACAAACCGCTGAATTTTGATGTCATGGGGCAGGATCATAAAGGGCTCGCGCCCGGCTGCGATTTAGCCGGATAGCCGGCCGCATTTTCAGAAAAAGTTGCACGACTTTTTCGCCAGGAAAATGCGCCCACCAAGAGAGCCTTTCATCGTCTTGCCCGTGGATCAAGGTTCGCACCCGATGTGCGATCCGTTCCGATGTGAAGCGCCGATTTGAAACTGGTGACAGACCAGGCGGCGCTGAAGGTGAAGGGGAGGGAATCTCCCCCGGATCGCCTGACAGAACAAAGGCAATGACATGTTCAATTCCCACAAGGTGGAAATCGACTGGGCCGGCCGCCGGCTGACTCTCGAAACCGGCAAGATCGCCCGGCAGGCCGACGGCGCGGTGCTCGCGACCTATGGCGAGACCGTGGTGATGGCGACGGTCGTCTCCGAAAAGCAGCCCAAGGCCGGCTTCGACTTCTTCCCCCTGACCGTCAACTACCAGGAAAAGACCTTCGCGGCGGGCAAGATCCCCGGCGGGTTCTTCAAGCGCGAGGGACGCCCGAGCGAGAAGGAGACGCTGACCTCGCGTCTCATCGACCGGCCGATCCGCCCGCTCTTCGCCGAAGGCTACAAGAACGACACGCAGGTCGTGCTCACGGTTCTGCAGCATGACCTGGAGAACGATCCAGACGTCGTCGCGATGGTTGCGGCGTCTGCCGCGCTGACGCTTTCGGGCGTGCCCTTCATGGGCCCGATCGGCGGCGCGCGCGTCGGCTATATCAACGGCGAGTACAAGGTGAACCCGCATGTGGACGAGATGCCGGAATCGGCGCTCGACCTCGTCGTCGCGGGCACCAAGGACGCCGTCCTGATGGTGGAATCGGAAGCCCACGAGCTTTCCGAAGACGTGATGCTGGGCGCGGTGATGGAAGGCCATCGCTCGTTCCAGCCGGTGATCGACGCGATCATCAAGCTTGCGGAAGTCGCTGCCAAGGAGCCGCGCGAGCACAATGCGCCGGATCATTCGGCTCTCGAAGGCGAGATGCTGAAGGTGATCGAGGACGACCTCCGGGCCGCCTACAAGATCACCGACAAGCAGGAGCGCACCAGCGCCGTCGCCACCGTCAAGGAGAAGGTGGTCGCCCACTTCCTTCCCGAGGGCGAGGACGAGCCGAAGTTCACCAAGGAAGAGGTGAACGCGGTCTTCAAGAGCCTGCAGGCGAAGATCGTGCGCTGGAACATCCTCGATACGCAGTCGCGTATCGACGGGCGTTCGCTGGACACGGTCCGCAAGATCGTCTCGGAAGTCGGCATCCTGCCGCGCACCCACGGTTCGGCGCTGTTCACGCGCGGCGAGACCCAGGCGCTGGTGGTGGCGACGCTCGGCACGGGCGAGGACGAGCAGTTCGTCGACGCGCTGACCGGCACCTACAAGGAGCGCTTCCTGCTCCATTACAACTTCCCGCCCTATTCGGTGGGTGAGACGGGCCGCATGGGTTCGCCCGGACGCCGCGAGATCGGCCACGGCAAGCTCGCCTGGCGCGCGATCCGTCCGATGCTGCCGGCACCGGAGCAGTTCCCGTACACGCTGCGGGCGGTCTCGGAGATCACCGAGTCCAACGGTTCGTCCTCGATGGCGACGGTCTGCGGCACCTCGCTCGCATTCATGGATGCCGGCGTTCCGCTGAAGCGTCCGGTGGCGGGCATCGCCATGGGCCTCATCAAGGAAGGCGATCGCTTCGCGGTGCTGTCGGATATTCTCGGCGACGAGGACCATCTCGGCGACATGGACTTCAAGGTGGCCGGCACGGAGGAGGGCATCACCTCGCTCCAGATGGACATCAAGATCCAGGGCATCACCGAAGAGATCATGAAGGTGGCGCTCGACCAGGCGAAGGGCGGCCGCGTTCATATCCTCGGCGAGATGAACTCGGCGCTGGGTGAAGCCCGCTCCGAGCTCGGCGAGTTCGCGCCGCGCATCGAGGTGATGCAGATCCCGACCGACAAGATCCGCGACGTGATCGGCTCGGGCGGCAAGGTCATCCGCGAGATCGTGGAAAAGACCGGCGCCAAGATCAACATCGACGACGAGGGCACGATCAAGATCGCCTCGTCTTCGGGCAAGGAGATCGAGGCGGCCCGCAAGTGGATCCACTCGATCGTGGCCGAGCCGGAAGTCGGAGAGGTCTACGAGGGCACGGTCGTGAAGACGGTGGAGTTCGGCGCGTTCGTCAACTTCTTCGGCTCGCGCGACGGCCTCGTCCACATCTCCCAGCTCGGCGAAGGCCGCGTCGCCAAGACGACGGACGTCGTCAAGGAAGGCGACAAGGTCTGGGTCAAGCTCATGGGCTTCGACGAGCGCGGCAAGGTGCGCCTGTCGATGAAGGTCGTCGACCAGGAGTCCGGCGAAGAGATCAAGAAGAGCAAGGAAGACGACGCGGCCTAAGCTGCGCCTGTTTCAAAACTCGCAAAATTCGAAGCGCGTCGGGGGTGACCCCGGCGCGCTTTTCGTTTGAGGGCGGCTGCCCGGATTGGTCGCCTCGTTGCAGGTTCCTGCAAGCTGAGATGGTATCCACTGGGGCACGGATAGATCTGCATTTATGTCTCTCGGGTTGTGGATTCGCTCGTTTTGGTGCAGGGAAAGCCGTAGAGCAGCACGCGATGTTTTCGCGAACGTCCCGCCAAGTTGGAGATGGAAAATGCCGCCAGCCCATCGCAAGGGAGACATCGGCTCCGGCCACGAATGCCACTTCCCGCCTACGCCCGCTTCCGGCGGAAGCCCGAACGTTTTCGTCAACGGGCGGCCGCTGATGCGTGTCGGCGATGCCTATGTTCCCCATGCCTGCGTCGTCGGCCATGCGGGTCCGCATGGTCGGGCTCTCGCAGAAGGTTCGGCGACGGTTTTCGTGAACGGTCAGAAAGCGGGCCGCAAAGGCGATGCGATCGACTGTGGCGGGCAGGCGCAGACGGCGTCTCCCAATGTATTCATTGGAGACAAGGGAGCCGATGGCAAAGCCGGCGGGCCGGCAGGGTGCCAGAAAGCGATGGCCGGGCAATCGATGCCATTCGTCAAGGGCTGATAGAGTGCCCCCAGCGAAAGAGGAAACGTCTAACAATCCTGGACCTGCAGATAGCGGTTCGCAGCGGCGCGAAGATAAGTCCAAGCCTTTTGCCGATGCCTTCGCTCGCTTGGTGTCAGAAGCCCGGCGGCTTCTAGCTGAACCAAAATTGCGGCTACGCCTCGTGGTGGACGGAGCCGGTTTCGAGGATGCGCCGGAATTGCTGGACGAGGCAGGTGTTTATCATCGGCCTCTCTATCTCGGCTCTGACAAGCTGCTTATCGCTGCGGGTCCGCACCTTGTCGATCTCTACCGCGAGCGGCGGCACGCGAACTCTATGGCTGAACCCGAATCCGACGTGGCCGGCGATCTTTCAGACGCAGCTTTGGAGGCCGAGGCAAACCGCGTCGCGCAGCGGATGAAGGACGCTCTTGCCGCCGGAGATGAGACGGGCGGCGGTCTTCTGCCATCTGATCAGTCGGAGTTGGAGAACGCGGATAGCGGTGCCGATCCGCGGACCCACGAAGCGGCGCAAGACCGTCTCGACCGGGTTGTCGCCGCGCTGGGGCCGACACCCTTTGTAGTATTTTGGGTCGGCGAACGGGAGATGTCGGACGCGGTTTTGTTCAAGCATCTGCGAACCTTGAACAAGGTTCTGATCCCCAACTCGAATGTTGAGGATGGCGAGGACGCACCCTTTTCCGATGAGACCCCACCGATCGGCGAGGAGAAGGCGAGCGTTCCAGAACCTGCCGAAAGAGCCGGTTACGAGGCGGTTCTCTTCCGCCATGCAGATGGCAACGCTCTCGCCCAGGTTCTTCCGGCTCTGGAGCCGACCAATCTGTCACGGATCTTTGGGCCGTCCGATATTCTGCTCTACGCCTCGCCGGATTATCCAAGCCCGTCGGGCCAGCGCTTGACGCGGGCTGCCCGCGCCGCCGATCTGCCGCCCGCCCCGCCGGGCATGATGAAGCTGTCGAAAGCCGAGATCGAGAGAATTGAGTTACGCCGGCTGGAGAGGATGGTGGATTCCAGGGTGAAGTGCAACGTGATCATGAGAAGCGGATTTGGACGTCTTTGCCAAGTTCTTTGAGCATGGCTTGGAGAGGCGTGACGAAGCCGAGGCATTTTCTCGGTGTCGTATTG
>NZ_JBEHWS010000012.1:0-126297 GCF_040239565.1 Fulvimarina thalattae | reverse complement strand
ACGTGCGCCGTCATGGGCCGCAGCGTCCGTAACGAGAGACTTGCGGATGACGCCATGACGGCGGTCGATCGAGACATGGTTTTTGTAGCCGAAAGTCGGGATCGCGATGTCGATCTGTTGCTTTTGGCCGTCTTCGGCCGCTTTGGCCTTCGAGAACTTCACCGTCCAGCGGGCATCGATGTCCTTTTGCCTGGCCTTGAACGGCTTGTCCTTCCAGATCTCTTTCGCGCTCTCGCCGGCCTTGATCCGGGCCTTCTCATCCTCTGTATTCCTCTGGCGAGGAGCGGCGACGAGCGTGGCATCGATGATCTGCCCGGACATCGGCAAATAGCCGGCCTCGGTGATCGCCCGATCGAGGCGGGCAAAGATGGCATCGAGCGCATCGGCGGCGATCAGAGCCTCGCGAAAGTCCCACAGGGTGTTGGCGTCGGGGACAGCGTCACCGGGACCCAAACCGCAGAACCGCATCCAGCTCAGCCGGTCCTTCACCAGGAACTCGGTCTGTTCGAGCGAGAGACCGTTCAGCGCTTGAAGCACCAGCATCCTGAACTTCAGAACCGGATCGAAAGGCGGTCTGCCGCCTTTGCTGCGCTCGCCGCGTGGGATCGCCTTGAGCAGTTCGGATCGGAACATCTCGAAATCCACCGTCGCCGCAAGCTTCTCGAGCGGATCGCCCTGTTTGGAGAGCTGAGACAGCCGATCCGAAACATCCCAAAATCCAAACTGACCCGGCATCCGATCCTCCCGACCACCACGACGTCAGTGAATCAGATCACCGCCAAAAACTCCAGTTTCCGGAGACGTCCAGCTGCGTTCAGCGATAGACCATGTCGACATTGTCGAATGCGCCCATGGCGTGGTCTTTGCGAAAGAATTTGTGGTCAGCTTCGAGCCTGTCGGCCGCTTCTTCCGACCACCGGACAAGATCGGCCTTGAAAAGCGCATGGGGACTTGCCGCCGCGATGATTGAGGGTTCGACGTCGTAGTCGATCTGGCCGAGATCGTCGGAGAGGGCGTGAGCCTGTGCCAACGCCGCACCGCAGGTGCGAGCATAGTCCTTCCAGGTGCCGAAGCTCAGCTCGTCGAGGTCGATATCGTCGCGGAACGGCGCGCGCTCGCGGCTCATGAAGCTCGTCCCATCGATTTCGACATCGCCGTAAAAGACGTCGCCGTGGGCAAGCTGCACGGCCTGTCCATGGGCGATGCGATCGGCCTTGTCGCCGGCGCTGAACTGGGTTGGCGGCGCCAAACCGTCGAGAGCCGATTTCCGGGCACGCTTGAACTCGATGATGAGATCGTCGGTCGCGTCCTTGGAAGGGCCTTCGATGAGAATGTAATAGCGCGGCAGGCCCAGCGAGGCCGTTCCCTGGCCATGGCGCATGCAGACATCCTTGACCCTCAACTCTCCGACGCGGTCGAGCTCGGCAAAGCCGTTCCGCTCCGCCAGATCGTTGATCGCCTTCTGGAATTTCTCGATCTCGCCGGAGATCGGCTGAAGCTCGTCACTGGCGCGGAAGCCCCGGCCCGATTCCTTGAGGTAGTCGTCCCAGAGCCACTCCTTCCGCTCTTCCCAGGCTTCTTCGAAGAGGCGCTGGATCACCTTGGGTGAATTGTCCATCCGGTAACTGTCGTTCTTCTCGGTGGCGTGCTCGGCATAGGCCGCCATCGCTTCGAGATAGCCCTTCACAAATTTCTTCACGACCTTGCGCCGCTTCTTGCGACTGAGGCCTCCCGCCTCGCGCGCGCCGATCCAGAAGCCGACGGCACCACGCTTCAGGTCCCATGTGAAGGGCGCGTAGATCGTCTCGTCGAAATCGTTGACACCGAAAATGGGTGCGCCGTGTTCGTCCGGCATGACGCCGAAATTCTCCGGGTGCACATCGCCCAGCGCCATGACGGAGGGCATGTGCGAGTCCTGTCCCACCATGTCGCGGTAAAACAGAAGGGCTGTGCCACGAAAGAACTTGAAGAAGTCGCCGGCAAGCTCGTCGAATTTCACCTGCGCGCCTTGGCTGCGCTGTTCGATCCGCTGGGCATGATCTTCCCGAAGGGTCGAGCGAACATGCTCGCGGCGGGCCTGTCCCCTCAAAAGGACCGGCGGGACTATCTGTTCGCCGGACGTGATCCGGTGGCAAAGATCACGAAAAGCTTCGACTTTCCCACTCGCCTTTCGGGATATCTCGGACGCGTCCAACTTCGTTTCCGTCTTCGTCGTCGACTTTTTCTGTCGCTCGCTCATGGCGCAATTTTCCTTGTCGGGTCAGAGGAGCAACGCGGCCCACCAATTGCCGTTCCGTCAAGGATGTTTGCACCGGTTTGATGCCGATGGTCGGAATTGAGCGATTGATTCAAGATCCCTGCGCCGCAGCGAGAAGCCGCCAAAAATGGCTTCGAGAAGCGGCTATTTTGCGCGTAAGGATTGTGCCGAGCCGACTATGCTATGATATCCTTATGATCGAGTTGCTGTGCACCGGAGAGATTTGATGCCGAGGAATGAATTTGACAGTCGCGATAGCCGGCAGGGCAATCAGCGGCGCAACGTGCTCTATGTTCTCGTGGCCGCCCTTGTTCTCGCGTTTGTTGCCATGACCGCAGTCAACATGTTCGGTGACAACGTTTTCTGACGGGCTGATCGAGCCGCTCCGTTTCGGAAGCGGACCTCAAATCCCAACGCGCTGATGTGACAGGCAGCTGCGTTGGCGGCGCGTGAGTTCGCGTTTCGCTCCAAGATGGCCTGTTTCGCAACCGAAGCTATCGGCCCTCATCATGACGGGTGCCAATCCGCACCGCGTTCGGGCGCTCGATTTCATCGGTATCACGACTGTGGGCATGCACCAGCAAACGCACCATCTGGCGGTCGCCAGCGGGCGCGATCTCCAGTGCGACTGAGCCTGCGTCTTCATTTGACGCACAGGCACTGCTACCCGCTTTGCTCCGCGATCGTATGTCCGGCTGAACCGTCAGTGCCAGACTTCTCCCGCATTGCGCGGACCATCAATTCACGCATGTTCCACATCGGTATCGATGCCGTGCTTTCATCCGGGATCATGCTTTCGATCAGGCCGAGATCGTCGAAGCGCGCAAGGATCTCGGTATCGTTGGAGATGACGTGAAACGGCACGTCGCGAGGCGCATCATCGCCCGTCAGCAGGCGTGCGGGCTGATGATCTCCGAGTACGATGAAGACTGCGTCGTCGCCGAATTCCTCGATGAACGAGCCGATGGTCTCCAGGGAATAATCGATCGAACGGATAAAGTGGTCGCGGATGCTTTCGGGCTCCGACCAGACGACCGAGGGCGGCTCGCCGGACGTCGCCTGTTTATCGAAGATCCGGCCGTCGCCGACATCTTCCCAAGGCACGAGATCGGCGATCGGCGTCCATGGTGCGTGGCTCGAGATGAGGGCGATTTCCGACATGACAGGCCTATCGGAGGTTTCCGCTATGCGCCGTGCTGCCGTCAACGTGAACTGATCAGGCATTGTCACCCAGTTGAATGGCAGGCCTTCGTAGCCGAGGTCGTCGGCAGCGTAGATGGCGTCGTAACCGTAATAGCCTCCCTCCGGCCAATCCATGGTGATCGCCGGCATGACGGCGACCGTCCGCCAGCCATTCTCGCGAAAGAGCGTGTTGAGGCTCTTGCGCTCGCTCGCGATCATCAGGTCGTATCTGTTCTGGTCCGTTGTCGGCAGGCCGGAAAGAAAGGCGCCATGGGCGAGCCAGCTCTGGCCGCCGACCGTTGGTGAGGTGAGCCAGCCGGAGCGCGCGCTATAGCCTGCCGAGGCGAGGGCACCCTCGACCGATTGAAGGCGAGGCGCGATCAAGGCGCGGTAATCTGGATCGGACAGAACCGTTCGGCCATAGGACTCGACGAAGAGGACATAGACGTCCCGGCCTTCGAGCGCCGCGAACAGAGACTCGCTGACGATGTCGTCCAGCGGATCGGCTTCGAGAGCGTCCTGAAAGGCGAGGAGGTCTTTGGAAGATTTCCGGATCAGCGCGATGCGTTCGGTCGCGAAGCGCGCATTGTTTGCAGCGAAGAGCTTCGCACCGCTGCCGCTCTCGCCTGTCGTCATGGCGAGCAAGGAGCCGGCAGCGGCAAGAGCGATAGCGATCGCGCCGATGATCCTGGCGCGCTGGGAAACGAGCCGAGCGGCTCCTGCGAGGCAATAGGCGAGAAGCAGGATGATTGCCGCCCAGGCAGCGAGCGAGGCGATGATGACGGCGAGCGCCTCGGCAAGGCCGACGGTACCGGTGAGGAGGTTCCAGCCGTCGCGCAGGATGATCATATCGAGCAGCGGATTGAACGGCCGTCCGAACGCCGTGTAGGTGCCGAGATCAGCAAGCTTCAGGAACAGAAGTGCGCCCGAGGCAGCCGCGATCACCGTCAGAAGCAGCCGGAAGAGCCAGCCGCGGGCGAGAAGCAGCACTCCCATCGCAACAAGAAGCTCGATGGGAAAGGCGATCTCAGCCGGAATCGGCAGTTGCGAGGGCCGGTCTGGCAGGAGGAGGATCGCCGCAAGCAGAAGACAGCCGGCGGCGAAGCGAAGGGCGCAATTGCCGCGACGGCCGCTCTTTTGCGGTGCATTGGATGTGCCGACAGCTCGCGTCTTCAAGCCGCTTTCTCTCTCATCGTGCCTCTATCGGCCTTGCCATCGCCTCTATTCGTGGCGATCTCTCGGCAACCGAGCCGCCCCATGCCTGAAAGCTTGGGCTTCTGGCGCCGTTTCGACCTGAAAGACCCGTCAACTTGCAATTCCGACCGCTCGTCCTTTTGCGTATCCTCGTGCCGCTCGCATTGTTCGCGGGGCTGCTGGCGGTCGTCGATTTCGGCAAGGCGTTCGATCTCGTTACAGATGCTTCTCAGCTCCCGCTGATCGCCGCGCTGGTGCTGGTACAGGTCCAGATCGTTCTCGCGGCAATCCGCTGGCGCCTCACCGCCGTAAGCCTCGGCCAACCTCTCGGCCTGAAGCGAGCTGTTCGCGAATATTATGGTGCCTCTCTCCTCAACCTTGTTCTTCCCGGCGGCGTTTCCGGTGACGTTGTGCGAATCGCGCGCAATCGTCACGACCAGAACGGGGAGGGCGATTGGGAACGCTCCGCCCATGCCGTCATCCTCGAACGGGCTTCCGGACAGCTTGCGTTTGCTGCGATTGCCGCGGCTGGTCTGGTGCTCTGGGCTGTGAACGGCGAAAGCGCGCCGGACGAGGCGGTGATCGGCGTGAAGACGATCGCGCTGATTGTGGTGGCGTTCGTTGTTGCGTCGATCGTAGCTGCGATGCTGATGCGGGGACGTGTCCGCAAGGCGATCCAGCGTTTCTGGGTCGCGCTGCGTCTCGCCTTTCTGCAGCCGAGGCAGGCGGTGTATCAGCTGATCCTTTCTTTCGCGCTTGTCGCAGCCTATCTCGCCGTCTTCGCCCTCGCGAGTTTCGCTGTGGGCGCGCCGCTCGATCTCTATCAGGTACTTCTCTTCGTTCCGCCGGTCCTTCTTACGATGATCGTGCCGATCTCGGTCGGTGGCTGGGGGGTGCGGGAGGCCGCGGCCGCAGCCTTGTGGCCGCTTGCGGGTTATGCGCCGAGCGTCGGCATTGCCGCGAGTGTGCTCTACGGCCTCGTTTCGACGGTGGGTGCCCTGCCGGGCCTTTTCGCCTTCGATTTCACGCTGCCGCGATGGCTCGAACGACGGACGTCGTAAGAAACTTCGTCTCACCTCGAATTGCCGCGCGCTTCGGAAGAGGAAAGCCGGGCATAGACATCGCCAGAAGCGCCTGACCGGCTGGCCTCCGCGAGAATATCGCGGAAAGCGGGAAGCGGTATCCAGTCTGTGCGCGCGAAATGCTGCGTTTCGCCGATGACGAGATTGCACTCATAGGCGCCGAGGTCGGCGAGCCTGTCGAGGCAGCGCGTGGCGATATCCATCGCCGCGGGAAGATATTCGAAAGCAACCAGTGGAAGCGGCTGAGACAGCCCGTCGAGGATATCGGCTTCGCTTCCCTCGACATCGATCTTGGTAAAGTCCGGCACGCCGTGTTCTGCGATCAGCATGTCGAGGGTGACGACCGGAACTTCGATCATCTCGTCCCAGGCGACGCGTTCGAAACCGGGCGCTGAACCAAGCCGTTCAGGCCAACCCGTAACTGTCGTCGATAAAGTCGGGTGGCGCCGCGAGATGCTCAATTGGGCTATGCCCGCTTCACGGCCTGCCGCCTCGCGGCGCACGGTAATCGCGCGGCCGCGCGCGACCCGATCGAGAATGCCGGCGAAAGCCGGTTGCGGCTCAAGGGCGATAACCCTCGCGCCGGCTTTCGCAAGAGCAAGCGAGCGATTGCCCGCATGGGCGCCGATATCGAAAGCGAGCGAACCGGGGCGAACGAGCGCTTGCATGAATCGGCGCAAGGGGATCACGCGCCAGGGCTGGCCGTGATAGACCAACAGCGACTGGACCAGGCCGAGGCGGGCCGCGAGATTGGACATTATCGACGTCCGCGGTTGCGGAGCGGATACTGTCGAACCTGCGACAGGAGATCGCGGCCGAACGACCAGATCAGAAAGGCGAGGGCGCCAAGCGCGACCAGGTTCGATTCAGGCGGCGTTACGAGGGGCGTGGCCATGATACAGAGCGCCGATACCTGGACTACGCAGACCGCCTTGCGCGCAAAGCTCGGCGCGAGCGCGTTCGGAAGGCGTGGGAACAGCGTATGGATTGCGAGATAGGCATAGCGCATCGCTCCGAGCAGGATCACGAACGCACCTGCCTTGCCGGAGACAAAGGCGAGCACGGAGAGAAGGAGGATGAGCAGGGCGTCGACTTCCATGTCGAAGCGCTGACCGAAGCTCGACTGTGTCCCGTTTCGCCGTGCGGCATAGCCGTCTACGCCATCGAGAAGGAGCGCAAGCGTGGCAATCCCGGCCACAGCCCAGGAGAGCGCCGTTTCGCCTTCGTAGCCGAGCCGACTGGCTTCAATGAGGAATGCCGCGACGATCGCCGTCAGAGCTGCCCGAACGCCTGTTATCATGTTTGCTGCGCCGAACCGCTCATGCGGATGGTTTCGCAGGCCGGCAGCGGCCAGTGCCGCGATCCCGAGATAGACCGTGATCGAGACCGTCACGAAGCGCCAGTCGGAACCGGCAAAATGCATGGCAAGGGGCGCGGTGGCTGCGAGAGCGAGACCGATGACGGAAAAGACAGCCAGCGCCTCGACGAAGAGCGGCCTTATCCTGAATTTGAGACGCCCGCCTTCGTAATGTGCGGTGATCGGCCGTTCGGCCAGTTGGGAGTCGGTCACTTGTTCACCAGAGCCGAAGCGATCGCCGCGACGTCCAGCGCATGGCCGGCTCGCTCCGCCTTTGTGGTCAGGTAGCCGCGATTTTCGTCTGTCACTTCGCCGAGAACGGCAGTGCGACGGGTGACCGCGATACCTGCCTTCTGCAGGAAGGCGGCTTTTGTCGGGTTGTTCGTCAGAAGTTCGACCGAGCTGATGCCAAGCGCGCCGAGCATCGCCACGGCGGCGCCGTAGCGGCGCTGATCCGGCCCGAAGCCGAGGGCCGCATCAGCGTCGATCGTATCGAGACCGTGCGACTGGTAGCCATAGGCGCGCATCTTGGCGCCGATCCCGGTGCCTCGCCCTTCCTGGTCGAGATAGAGAAGAACGCCGCCGCCACGCATGTCGATAAGCCGGAGACCCTCGCGCAGTTGGTCGCCGCAGTCGCATTTCAGCGAGCCGAAAAGATCGCCAGTCAGGCATGACGAGTGGATGCGGATCGGAACCGCGCCGGACAGATCGGGATCGCCGACGACGATCGCGACCTGATCGCGCTGCGACAGGCCGCCGCGAAAGACGACGAATTCGGCCTTTTTCACATCGCGAAGAGGGACCACCGTCCGCGCGACGATCTCGTAGCGCGTCTCGGCGTCGCCTGCCGCCTCGATGTCTTCCACGGCAATTTCCGCTACACCGGCGAAAGCCGGATCAGCCGCATCGATGCGGGCGACGACGAGTGCCGGCAGAAGCAGGGCCAGTCGGGAGAGTTCATTGAGTGCGCTGAGAGATGGCGGCGCGTCCGACCAGGAATCGGGTTGCGGGCTTTCCAGCTCGTAGCCGAGCGCGCAAGCGCGTTCATAGGAAACCTCTTTCAACGGAACGAGCGCGCCATCCGGTGCTTCCAGCTCCAACGCCTGCGCACGTTCCGCTGTTAGAAAGAGTGCGTGTGCTCCGTGAGTGGCCATGCCGAAACGTTCGAAATCCCGCGCTGTCGCGGTGTCGAGCGCGATCGCTACATAGGTTTCGTCGGCATGGAGCATGATCGGCCGACCAAAGCGCAACTCCGCTGCCGCAACCTCACAGTCGCGCCTTGCGGCATCGGACGGGTCGAGAAAGCTCGGTGTTTCCCCGGTCTCGGTCTCGACTGTCTTCAGCATTTTGGAAAATTCCAGGTTCATTCCGTTGTCACAAACTTTGGGAGAGGTAGGTGTGACCGTGCATTTTGACAAATGCGACACTCTGAGACATGTGCGCTGAGACACCCCCCCCCCTCAAAAAACCTTTGTGATAGGTCGTCTGGTTCGATCAACCATCACGTCACCCCCTATTTATCCCACGCATTTTGAAAGAAACCTTCGTGCCTGATCCTGTCTCGTCGAATGCCCTTTGGCTTGAAGCAAGGGATGTTCCCCGCATCCGCACAGCCGAGCTGCCGTCAGTTCGAGAGGGAGAAGCGCTTGTCGTGTCGCGGTTTGGTGCGATCAGCCGCGGGACTGAAAGTCTCGTCAGTGCGGGCGAGGTGCCGCCAAGTGAGTTCGATCGTATGCGCGCACCGTTTCAGTCCGGGGATTTCCCGTTCCCGGTCAGCTATGGTTACAGCGTCGCAGGCATTGTGGCTGACGGACCTGAAGGCTGGTCTGGATCACGGGTTTTTTGCCTTCATCCCCATCAGGATCAATTTGTCGTGCCGGTCGAAGCCTTGCGGCCGATTCCGGATACCGTACCCATGGAGCGCGCCGTTCTGGCGGCGAATATGGAAACGGCGATCAACATCGTCTGGGATGGAAACGTTCAACCGGGAGATCGTGTTGCGGTCGTCGGGGCCGGTGTCGTCGGGCTACTTGCGGCGTTCGTGTCGGCGGCCATTCCCGGCACGCTCACCTATCTGATCGATCACGAACCCTCGAAGGCTGGCGTCGCAAAGGCATTGGGTCTCATTTTCTCCGGCCCCGAAAGCGCACCCGAAGACTGCGACGTCGTGATTCACGCGACCGGATCCGAAGGCGGCCTTACAACGGCGATCGGCGCGGCCGGATTCGAGGGACGGATCGTCGAGGCGAGCTGGTACGGTACCCGCGCCGCAACGATCCCGCTCGGTGCGGCGTTTCACTCGCGCCGCCTCCAGATCGTCAGCAGTCAGGTCGGTCACGTGTCTCCCTCGCATCGCGCTCGCTGGAGCCACTCTCGGCGGCTCGACCTCGCTCTGACGTTTTTGGAAGACCCGCGTCTCGATGTCCTGATATCCGGCGAAACGCCTTTCGCTCAGCTCGCCGACACCTATCTCGAGATCCTGAACGACCGGCAGGTCCTCTGCCATCGCATCCGCTATTGAGGAAGAAGACTTTCCATGTTCGCAGTCGAAGTGACCGACCACATCATGATCGCCCATTCCCTGCCACGCCCGGTGTTCGGCCCGGCGCAGGGTATGCACGGGGCGACGTTCACCGTGGATGCGGCGTTCTTCACCGATGACCTCGACGACAATGGCCTTGCGGTCGATATCGGCGCGGCCAGCGAAATTCTTGGCGACGTCCTCAAGCCGCTAAACTATCAGAATCTCGACGAGATCGCCGAGTTCGAGGGCAAGGTGACGACCACTGAATTCCTCGCGCGGCACATTTTCACGAAGATTGCCGACGCCATTTCAGCCGGCCGTATGGGCGAGGCTGGAGGCCGGGTCGCCAAATTGCGGATACGCCTTCACGAGTCCCAGGTCGCGCGTGCCTGGTACGAGGCCGCTCTTTGAGCCGATCCCTCGTCTTCGCGATACCCGGAGATCTCCAGACGCGAACTGGGGGCTACGGCTACGATCGGCGGATGATTGCGGAATTGGAGAGCCTCGGCTGGGCGGTGCGGCATCTTGAGTTGCCAGCCGGATTTCCCGATCCCTCCGACGACGAGATCGCCGAGACGACACGCCTGTTTGCCGCAATCGAAAACGGTTCGATCGTGCTGGTCGACGGACTGGCCTTCGGCGCTCTACCCGATCTTGCCGAGGCTGAGTCAAACCGGCTGACTCTGGTCGCACTCGTCCATCATCCTCTGTCGATGGAGACCGGCCTGAGTACAGCTCTCGCCGCGAAGCTGAAGGCCGACGAGCGGCGGGCGCTTCGCCACGCGCGCGGCGTCGTCGTGACGAGCCCGGAGACGGGCCGCATTCTGACACGGGACTTCGACGTTACCCCGGATCGGATTACGATCGCCCTGCCGGGCACGGACAAACGACCCGTTCGAACACGTGAAGCTGATGTTCCTCGTATTCTTTCGGTTGGATCGCTGATCCCGCGCAAGGGCCATGATGTTCTGATCGAGGCACTCGGCACCTTGAAGGAGCTTTCCTGGACGTGCCGGATCGTCGGCGGCGCGGATATGGACCCGACTCATGCTGCGGAGCTGAAAACGATGGTCTCGAAGGCCGGATTGGAAGACCGGATCGTCTTCGCCGGCTCGGTGGACGGTCTGGATGAGGAATACCGCGCTGCTGACATTTTCGCCCTCGCCACCCGGTATGAGGGCTACGGCATGGTGTTTGCCGAGGCCTTGTCTCACGGCTTGCCGATCGTTGGCACACGGGGCGGGGCAGTGCCGGACGTGGTGCCCGAAAGTGCGGGCATTCTGATTGAGCCGAACGAGGTTGGTGATTTGGCCGACGCGCTGCGAGAGATGATTTCGCAACCGGACCTGCGTGAACGCTTCGCTGCTGGAGCCATTGAGGCAGCCGAAGCTCTCCCAAGCTGGCGCGATTCGGCGTCCGTTATCGACACGGTACTGCGGAGGCTCGCCTGATGAGCGGTTTCGAAGCCGATTGGCTGACCCTGCGCGAACCGGCTGACCGACGTGCTCGCGACGGCGCGCTGCTGAAAGCCGCTGCCGAGTATGCAGGACGCTCGTCCGGCCCTGTCGTCGATATCGGCTGCGGCACCGGATCGACATTCCGGGCACTCAATCCGCTATTGCCGGATAATCAGTCGTGGGTTTTCGTCGACGACGATCCGCTTCTGCTCGAACGCGCGCGAACGGCCCTGCCGGAAGAGGCTCGAACGCGCGTGACGATGCGCCGAGCCAATCTTGCCGAGCCGGCCGAAGGTATCTTCTCAGGTGCTGCTCTTGTGACCGCCTCGGCATTCTTCGATCTCGTTTCTGCCGACTATATTGCCGGCTTCGCCCAAGCCCTGCGCCGGAATGCCGTCGATCTCTACGCCGCACTGACTGTCGACGGGCGGATCACGTGGGAGCGGCCGCACGCGTTGGACAAAGCGATCGTATCAGCCTTCAAGGGCGACCAGGGGAAAGACAAGGGTTTTGGGGCCGGCCTCGGCGGTGATGCGGCCGAGGTACTCGAGAACGCCTTTCGGTCGGAAGGCTTCGAAGTTCGTTCAGCCATGAGCGATTGGGTCCTCGGGTCGGACGATGTCGGCCTTCAGGATGCCTTTCATCACGGCTTTGCCGAGCCGGCCCGAGAGCAACTCGGAGCCGGCGAAATCGAAAAGTGGCTGTCGTTCCGTGCCTCTGCCGCGCGCGACGGCGCGACAGTGCGCGTCGGCCATCGCGATTGCCTCGCCCTGACCTCCGATTGAGGCAGTAAGCCCTTACGTCATCCGGTAGAGAGTTCCGTCCCGCTTCAATACGTGATGCTGCAGGATGCCGCCCATATGAAGGGCGAAAAGCACGAGGATCGCGTAGCCGAGTGTGACATGGATGGTCATGAAGATGCCGGCGAGTGCTTCGTTTTTTCCGACAGGATCAGGGATCGGGATCACGCCGAAGAGATCGAGGGGAAATCCGAAGGCGTTGGTCGCGAGGAAACCGAAGACCGGCATGGCGATCAGCGCCACGTAGAGCAGGACATGAACCGTATCGGCGATCCGCTTTTGCCATAGTGGCAGAGGCGGATGGGCCGGCGCGCCGCGAACGAGCCGGATCGCCAGCCGCGCCAGCATGATCCAGAAGATCAGGAAGCCAAAGGACTCGTGCAGGAGGTAGAAGGTCATCTTGTCGTCTTCGGCGATGAACTTGATGACCATGCCGAGAGGCCACACCGCGAGCACCATGATCGCGACGATCCAGTGAAAGATCCGCACGACCGGCGCATAGCGCACCTCTTGAGGCAGCCCTTCCGCAACGCCGTTTTCGTCGTAGATCGTATGGTCCATAGGCTGATGCGGGTCCTTCGATAGCGTGCGGCTGGGCAAGTCTCGTGTTTGGCGGCCGAAGCGTCAAGCTTTATGGCGCGGAACGGCCAGCCGATGAAATTCGGCAGTAACCAAACGGCAGACTTGAACGCAATGTCGTCTCGAGAAAATCAAGAAGAGTGCTGCTGTTCTCGCTGGAAAGGATTTTTTGCAGGGCCGAATCTGAGTTTATGAAACTAATAGAAGGCCTGCCGTTTATATCTCGGTGAAACTGCAATTCTGGGCGGTTGAAAGAGCGCTAACGAAGCGGCCTTCAATCTTACTGCCTATTACCGGCACTGATTCATGGTTCATCGCTGGCCGAGCCAAATGCCACGGCGCCGCATCGCCCATCTTATATGTCACTCATCGAAGATCTGTTCTGAGGTCTCGATCGGCGTAAAATGCAGATCGATCGGAAGGTGAAGGGCGTTAGCTCTCGGACAAATGTCGTCCAGGCGCTACATTTTGCGCGAGTAAAGTTTCCTCCAAAAAATCCGAGCTATCTGGTACAGCGTATGCGGCAAGCTGGTATAGCGGATGCGGTCAGATACAAGCGCAGAGCGAGCGATGACGACGGAACCGATCCGAAACATGGAAGAGTTTGCCGCTCGATGCGGCGTTTCGCGGCCGACGGTATCCAAGTACTTCAACGATCCGGCAAGCGTCCGACCGGGTGTTCGGGATCGGATCGAAAAGGCGATCGCGCGGTATCAGTTCCGGCCCAATATGTACGCCGTCAACCAGAACCGCCGGCTCACCAAGACGATCGGTATTGTCGTTCCTTATCTTGCCGATCCGTTCTTCGCAGAAATATCGCGATACATCGAGAACCGGGTCATAGAGGCGGGCTTTTCACCTTCACTGTTCAGTTCTCACGGCTCCCAGGAGCTTGAAAGCGAAGCTCTCGATACGCTCAGAGCCATGAAGGCGTCTGGTCTTTTGTTTGCGCCGCTCGGCCTCTTGTCGGACCGCGCCGCGATCGAGCGCTTCACGAAAACGGTTCCGACGGTTCTCTTCGACAGCAATCTGGATGGCTTCGGTGCGGCCTATGTCGGGCTGAACAACGCCCAATCGGTTCCGATGATGGTCGAGCATCTCTGCCGCACGGGCAGCGCGCCGTGCTTCGTTGAGATGCCGCCGGTCAATCCAAACGTCGACAACCGCCGGCATGCCTATGTTTCGGCCATGGAAAGGCTCGGTCATGAACCGCAGGTGATCCGGATCGATGGAAGCGACTGGAATTTCGAGGAGATCGGTTTTCGTGAGGGAGGGGCCCTTATCGCTGAGGGTCGCCTGCCGTCGACGACCGTTCTATGCAGTAATGATCGCCTTGCGATCGGACTTCTTGCGGCGGCCTACGAACAGGGCAAGCGCGTTGGAACAGGTTCGGACTGCGATCTGAGGATCGCCGGCCACGACGACCATCCCTTCTCGCGCTTCACGTGCCCGGCACTCACGACCGTTGCCCAGGATTACGACGCGATTTCCTCGCACAGCGTCGAAACGCTAATCGCGCTGATCGAGGGCGGTCGAGCACAGGTGCCCCGAGCCGAAACCCGTTACGAAGGCCGCTTGGTGGTTCGAAAATCGGCATAAATTTTTACGCGCGTAAAAATACATTGCATTCATTATCTTTCAGGTCTAACGTTGCGTTGTCTCTCGAAACTCGAGAGTTCAAACGGGAGGAATTCATGACATTTCATGCACGTGGCCTCGTCGGCGCGGCGACCCTTTCGCTGCTCGCATCGACCGCCCTCGCTCAGGAAACCACAATCACCGTCGGAACCGTCAACAACTCCGACATGGTCCGCATGCAGGGCCTGACGAGCGATTTCGAAGAGAAGAACCCGGGCATCAAGGTGAACTGGGTTACGCTCGAAGAGAACATCCTGCGCCAGCGCGTCACGACCGATATCGCCACGAGCGGCGGTCAGTTCGACGTCATGACCATCGGCACCTACGAGGTTCCGATCTGGGCCAAGCAGGATTGGCTCGCATCCCTCGACCAACTTGGCGACGACTACGACAAGGACGATCTGATCCCTTCGATCCGGAATGCGCTTTCGGTCGAGGATAATCTCTACGCCGCGCCATTCTATGCCGAGAGCGTTCTGACCCTTTACCGCAAGGATCTGTTCGAGGAAGCGGGCCTCGAAATGCCCGAGCAGCCGACCTGGGACTTCATCGCGGAAGCCGCCGAAAAAACCGCCGACAAGGACGCCGGCGTCTACGGCATCTGCCTGCGTGGCAAGCCCGGCTGGGGTGAGAACATGGGCTTCCTCGGCAATATGGCACGCGAGTTCGGCGCGAACTATTTCGACGCCGATTGGCAGCCGCAGTTTGAATCGGAAGGCTGGAAGAAGGCGATCACGCTCTACGTCGACCTGATGACCAAATATGGTCCCCCGGGTGCCGCCTCGAACGGGTTCAACGAGAACCTCTCGCTGTTCGGCCAAGGCAAATGCGCCATGTGGATCGACGCTTCGGTCGCCGCCTCCTTTGTGACCGACCCCGAGCAGAGCCAGGTTCCCGACCAGGTCGGCTTCGGCGCGGCTCCATGCGGTACGTCCGACTGCCCGAATTCCGGCTACAACTGGCTCTGGGCCTGGTCGCTGGCTGTGCCGAATGGCTCGCAGAAGCAGGAAGCGGCTCAGAAGTTCATCAGCTGGGCGACGTCCAAGGAATACACCCAGCTCGTCGCCGAGAAGGAAGGCTGGGCCAACGTGCCACCGGGTACGCGCCAGTCGCTCTACGAGAACCAGGAATATCTCGACGCTGCACCGTTTGCTCAGGCGACGATCGATGCCATCAATTCGGCTGATCCGGAGCCGACCGACAACAAGCCGTATTACGGTCTGCAGTTTGCGGCGATCCCGGAATTCCAGGGCATTGGTACAGCCGTCGGCCAGCAGATGGCATCCGCTCTCTCCGGTTCGACATCGGTCGATCAGGCTCTGAGCCAGGCGCAGGCGATCGCGACCCGCGAGCTGACCCGCGGCGGCTACATGGAATAAGCCGAAATCGGCTTGAAGGCATCCCGGGCGGCACTGTTCCGCCCGGGGCTTCGGCGATCGGGAGGATAAGCCGAAGCAGTCGGACTGTCGTTCGAGGCCATATTTCGAACGCCTGTGCGAAGACCAGGCGAACGCGTGCCGCATGTATTCGGGTCGATCCTGTCGATGGCCCGCCACCACGGCCAGGTTCAACCTACGCGGTCCCGGCTTTACCGTCTTTACCTCCCTGCAAATTCACCGGACCCAGCGGCACCGAAAATGGCGCCGAGACGCGGGGGGAAGATCATGGCGACACGCAATACGAGCAAGTTGGCGCGGGCGATGATGGCGCCCTCGGTGATTGCGCTGCTCATCTGGATGATCGTCCCGCTGGCGATGACGCTGTATTACTCGACGCTCGGGTACAGCCTCTACAATCCGATTTCGACGCCCTTCGTCGGCTTCGACAACTACACCTACTTCCTCACTGACCCGACCTTTGTCGCGGCACTGACCAACACCTTGGTCCTCGTTATCGGCGTGCTGATCATCACGGTCGGAGGCGGTATCCTGATCGCGCTTTTGCTCGATCAGGATATCTACGGCGTCAATGTCGTGCGCCTTCTCGTCATTGCGCCCTTCTTCGTCATGCCGACGGTCGCCGCGCTTGTCTGGAAGAACATGATGATGAACCCGGTCTACGGTGTGATCGGGCAGGTGATGTCGGGCATCGGGCTGACGCCGGTCGACTGGATGACGGACGTGCCGCTCACTTCGATCATCATCATCGTCGCATGGCAGTGGCTACCCTTCGCGACCCTCATCCTGCTCACCTCTCTGCAATCGCTCTCTGCCGATCAGAAGGAGGCGGCGGAGATGGATGGGGCAGGGGCCTTCTCGATCTTCTGGTACATCACGCTGCCTCATATGAGCCGCGCGATCACCGTTGTGATCCTCATCCAGACGATCTTCCTGCTCTCGATCTTCGCGGAAATTCTCGTGACGACGAATGGCGGGCCTGGATCGCAGTCCACCAACATCACTTATCTCGTCTATCAGCAGGCGATCTCCTTCGGCGACATCGGCGCCGCATCCGCCGGCGGTATCGTCGCCGTCATCCTCGCCAACATCGTCGCGATCTTCTTGATCAAGGCGATCGGCAAGAACCTCGACGCGTAAGGGAGGAGCATCGTCATGGCGCGCCAAGTTTCCAAGCAACGCAAGATCGGCATGACCGTCCTCGCATGGGCCGTCGGCCTCCTGATCTTCTTCCCGATCCTCTGGACGTTCCTGACCTCGTTCAAGACCGAACTTGCGGCCATCTCGACCCCGCCGCAGTTCCTGCTCTTCGATTGGACGACGGAGAATTACGAGACGATCAACAGCCAGGCGAACTACTTCCATTTCATGGCCAATTCCATCTATCTGGCGCTCGGATCGACGCTTCTTGGCCTGCTTTTCGCCATTCCGGCGGCCTGGGCGATGGCCTTTTCGCCAACGCCCCGCACCAAGGACATCCTCCTCTGGATGCTGTCCACCAAGATGCTTCCGGCGGTTGGCGTCTACATCCCGATCTATCTGCTCTTCATCAATCTGGGCCTCCTCGACTCGCGCTTCGGCCTGATCATCGTGCTCTTCCTGATCAATCTGCCGATCATGGTCTGGATGCTCTATACCTATTTCAAGGAAATTCCGGTCGACATCCTGGAAGCTGCCCGCATGGACGGAGCGTCGCTCAGGCAGGAAATCACCCAGGTGCTGACGCCGATGGCAGTGCCGGGCATCGCATCGACGGTTCTGCTCAACGTCATCCTCGCCTGGAACGAGGCGTTCTGGACGCTGAATCTGACGACCACTGACGCGGCGCCGCTGACCGCGTTCATCGCCTCTTATTCATCGCCTCAGGGCAACTTCTACGCCAAGCTTTCCGCTGCCTCGATGCTGGCGATCGCGCCGATCCTCGTGGTCGGCTGGTTCAGCCAGAAACAGCTCGTCCGCGGCCTCACCTTCGGTGCCGTCAAGTAAAGGATCAGACCAATGGGCAAAATTCAACTGAAAAGCGTCACCAAGGCGTTTGGCGGCGTGAAGGTCATCCCGGATCTCGATCTCGATATCGAAGATGGCGAGTTCGTCGTCTTCGTCGGGCCTTCGGGCTGCGGCAAGTCAACGCTGCTGCGGCTGATCGCGGGTCTGGAAGACACGACCTCGGGCACGATCGTGATCGACGGCAAGGACGCGACCAACCTTCCGCCGGCCCAGCGCCGACTTGCGATGGTGTTCCAGTCCTACGCGCTCTACCCGCATATGAGCGTCAGGAAGAACATCGCCTTTCCGCTGAAGATGGCGGGAATGGACAAGCAGGAGATCGACAAGCGCGTCGATAACGCGGCGAAGATCCTGAACCTCTCCGACTATATCGACCGGCGACCGGGCCAGCTTTCGGGCGGCCAGCGCCAGCGTGTCGCGATCGGCCGGGCGATCGTGCGCGAGCCGGCGGCCTTCCTGTTCGACGAGCCGCTGTCGAACCTAGACGCGGCGCTACGCGTCGGCATGCGGCTCGAAATCTCAGAGCTGCACCAGCGGCTCAAGACGACCATGATCTACGTCACCCATGATCAGGTCGAGGCGATGACCATGGCTGACAAGATTGTCGTCCTGCGCGCCGGCAATATCGAGCAGGTCGGCTCACCGCTCGAGCTATACAGCCAGCCGCGAAACACGTTCGTCGCCGGCTTCATCGGCTCACCGAAAATGAACCTGATGGGCGGCTCCGACGCCAGGAATCACGATGCCGAAACGATCGGCGTGCGGCCTGAACATATCGATCTTTCCCAGTCGGATGGGCAGTGGAAAGGTGAGGTGAAGGTCTCTGAGCACCTCGGCTCGGATACGTTCCTGCATGTCCAGACCAAAGACCACCAGGAGCCCCTAACCGTGCGTGCAGGCGGCGAATTTCCGGTCCATGCAGGTGACACGGTCTACATGACGCCGCAGCAGGACAAGATCCACCGTTTCGACGGCAAGGGATTGGCGCTGCGCTGAGCGTACTTTCCGTGTGCTGGAGATTGGTGCGGTCGGGATGCGGGTCGCATTGACCGCGGAACGAGCGCACGACGTCCCTGGTGGTGTGCTCGGAGCCAACTCATGCACGCGTCATAGCGAGCTTGATCCCGAAGGCGACGAAGACCGCCCCGGTGAGCGCCTTCAGCAGACGTTGAACCCGGTCGTTGCGCGCGGCCGTAACCATTCGTGAGAACAGCGCGATCATCGCCGAGAACCACAGGAGGTTGATCGCCGCGTGGAGCGTCACGAGGCCGAACGCGATTGGCACTGCATCATATGAGTGCGGGACGAATTGCGGGAAGGCGGCGAGATAGAACATCGACACCTTCGGGTTCAGTGCATTGGTGAGGAAGCCCTCGCCATAGGGCGTGAACAGGGAGTGCTGCCGCGAGGCGGGCTTCACGTTCGGAACGATCGGTCGGCTGTGCCCCGCGTCGCGAAGTGCCTTGATGCCGATCCAGACGAGATAGGCGGCGCCGACGAACTTCACGATCGTGAAGAGTTCGGCCGAGCGCAGAAGAAGCGCTGATATGCCGAGGATCGACAGCGTACCGTGCAGATAGAAGGCCGTGACGAAGCCGGCGATATTGGCGAAACCCGCTAGCGGTCCGGAGGTCGGAACGGTCTTTGCGATGAGAACGCCGTTCGGCCCGGGAGAGACCACCAAGAGCGCCGCGATGAGGGCGAAGCCCGTGATGCCGTCGAATACCATCGCCCGTTACCGCTGATTGTTGGTCCTTCTTCGTCTTATGCGACGGCGCTGATGATCGTCAGACGACACTTCGACGAGCTCCAGCCATGCCATCTCATTTGCGAGTGAGCGGGGGGGGCGTGCCGTCGAGCTCAAGTGGTGATAGCGTCGGTTTCATTACATTGGCCGGCGACAGAGGAACAGCGGCGTGAACAAGCAGGCAAATCTCAACGACATGTCCGGTGTGATCGAAGCCGATCGCCGGCATGTCTGGCATCATCTCGTCCAGCATAAACCCTATGAGACGACCGACCCGCGCGTTATGATCGAGGGCAAGGGTATGCGGGTCTGGGATGCGACCGGGAAGGAACATCTCGACGCGGTGTCCGGTGGGGTCTGGACCGTCAATATCGGCTACGGCCGCGAAACGATGGCAGATGTCATCCGCGAGCAGGTGCTGAAGCTCAACTATTTCGCCGGTGCGAGCGGCTCGGTGCCGGGCGCGCTCTTCGCCGAGCGGTTGATAGAGAAGATGCCGGGCATGAGCCGGGTCTACTATTCGAACTCGGGCTCGGAGGCGAACGAGAAGGTCTGGAAGATGATTCGCCAGATTTCCCATCGCCAGCATGGCGGGCGGAAATCGAAGATCCTCTACCGAGAGCGTGACTATCACGGCACCACCTTCGGTGCACTTGCAGCTGGCGGGCAGGCCCAGCGAAATGCCCAATACGGCCCCTTTATGCCGGGCTTTGTGGAAGTGCCGCACTGCCTCGAATATCGCAGCCAATGGGGTCCGGTCGACAACTACGGTAAGCGCGCCGCGGAAGCGATCGAGGAGGTCATCTTGAGGGAGGGCCCGGATACCATCGGCGGCCTTTGCCTTGAGCCGATCACCGCCGGTGGCGGCATCATCACGCCGCCCAAGGGCTATTGGGAGCGCGTGCAGGAGCTCTGCCGCAAATACGAAATTCTCCTCCATATCGACGAGGTCGTCTGCGGCATGGGCCGCACGGGCACCTGGTTCGGCTACCAGCACTACGGCATCGAGCCGGATTTCGTGACTTTGGCAAAGGGCGTCGCCTCAGGCTACGCGGCGATCTCCTGTACGGTGACCACCGAGGCCGTCTTCGACCACTTCAAGGACGATGCGGACGACCCGCTCGGCTTCTTCCGCGATATCTCGACCTTCGGTGGCTGCACATCCGGCCCGGCCGCAGCACTCGAAAACATGCGCATTCTGGAGGACGAAAACCTTCTCGATAACAGCGCGCGCATGGGCGAGCGGCTCATCGGCAATCTTCAGGCGCTGATGGAGAAGCATGCCGTCATCGGCGAAGTCCGGGGGCAGGGGCTTTTCGCTGGTGCCGAACTCGTTGCCGATCGTGAGACGCGTGAACCGGCACCCGAGGCGAAGGTGAAGGCTGTCGTTGCCGACTGCATGGCAAATGGTGTCATTATCGGAGCGCAGAACCGCTCGCTTGCCGACGGCATGAACAACGCACTTCTGTTCGCGCCCGCCCTGATCGCGACCGAAAGCGATATCGACGGCATCACCCAGGCGGTCGACGAAGCGCTGACACGCGTTTTCGGCTGACGCTTTGGTGGGGCGAGCGGAGCAAGGTTTGCCGACCGTCGCTGGGGCATCCGCTAGCGAAGATTTGACCGGCCGGACTTTTCAATCCGGCTGGCATCACCCAATCTCTCGGCATCATGGGAGGAATGAAATGGCGGCTGACGACAAAGGCGGATGGAGCCCGATGAACGGGGCGGACCGCAGCGGGGCGAGAATTCTCGTCACGGTTCGTGGCGGCGAGCAGGGCTCACCGGAGGTGGACACAGTGCGCTGGGGCATGCCGCGCGACGGCCACGACAAATGCTGGATCGCGACGGATAGCGCACCGGAAGCACAGGTCACCTATGAGGACGACGATCTCGTAGCCTGGATGCCGCTTCCCTTGCCGACCTCCGATCGCGGGGTCTCAAGCTCAGGGGCGGTGGCACCCGCCCGCGAAAGCGATTTTCTGGAAGAGTCCGGATCCGGGATCTAGACGCTTCTCGTTTCCGCCTTTTTCGGTATCGGCGCGGGCTACCTGCCGAGCTGAGCAGTTACGATGGCGTGCAGATGTCGCCCTGATATCCGGGTAATCTGCTCCCCACACGGCGCATATTTCCGGAAGGAAAGATGATGTTGGTGTTGCCGTTCCTGAACATCGGCGGGTTGCTGTCGCCGATCGCCTTCATCGTGATCGGCTGAACGTTGTTGCTGTCGACCGAAACCTGCCGGCTATCGCCGATCCGCGAAGCGCTCACAGGGCCTCAGTCTTCGCGCATGAATTGCGCGGTCTGCCCGTGGGCCTCGGAAATCAGAAAAGCGTCGCCGCCAAGGCGGCATCGAACATCGTCAGCCGGCCATCCAATAGGTCAAGGCATGAACGATGCTCGCGCCTCCGATCGGTGCAACAAGCATTGCAATCATGTTCACCAGGATCAGCCAGCCAAGGACCTTGCGTTGGCGTTCCGTGATCTCCGGCCGGTCCGGATGTGAAGGCCGCTCCGGCTGCCGCCATTCATTCTTCTCGTCGAGATACAAGGCCGGTCTCCTGCGGATCAGCGAGAGTTTGGAGCGCCGCCTATCGCTTGATCGAAACGAGCTTTCCGACGCCGCTATCTCCGGCGGATTGGTAGACGATGGTGATCTTGTCGCCGGCTTTCAGATTTTCGGGCAGATTATCCTTCAGCGACGACACGTCCCAGATCGATTTGTCTGTGAGAACGATAATGCTGTCGACGCGGTCAAAGGCCGCGACAGTGCCTCCGGTCGAATCGGCGAAGGCGGCGGTCGCGAAGATAACACCTGCGAAACCGGAAAGAACGAGGGGCAGGCGCATCGGTGGAAGCTCCAAGAAGAGAGTTAAGGTGAGCAGGATAGCTGCTCCTCTTCATGGTGTTTAGGCAAGATGGAGAGATCGTCGCGAATGAGCAAATTTTCGTGTCGATGCTTTGAGCGGTTGGAGCGACATCGTGAAGGCGTTGCGCCGCCGCTGCAGCGAAAGCCGACCGTCAAGGCTCTGCATCCGTCTTCCGCAGCTTCGCAATCAGCGTCGCTGCTTGAGCCCGAACAGCTGAGGCCTCGGCACGAACTCATGCGTCAAGGATAGCGCCAGACTGGGTGCCCGTTTGCGTGCTATCTCATAACCACCTCGGTAAGTCACCGGAAGAAGCGGTTTTCTCTGGAAAATTTGGTGGGCGCGCAGGGACTCGAACCCTGGACCTATAGATAAATTTCGAATGGTCACGAAGCGGCGCCAGGAGAAGCCATGCGCCCGGCGTCATCTGCCATTTGAGTCGATCATAAAGCTTCGAGCGGGTAAGTTCACTCTCGATGAGGTAGACGCCTTCAGAAAGCCTGAAGCCATCACCATAAAGATCGATGTTCTCTTCCTGCCATTGGTCACCGCAAATGAGGATGAACAGGGTTTTTATCGCAAGCCGGCTCAGTCCTTCCGAACAAGGAACTCTTGGCCTTCGAGCGTTAAGTGCCATTGCCCTTCACGCTTCTGAATTAGTCCGCTTGTTCGCAACTCTTCGATTTCCCTCGAGGTGGTCCAATTTTGGGGGTGCGATGCGAAGAGCCTGAGCAAGGTCTCAGCTCTCTGTGTGAGTTCGATCAAATTCTTTAAAACGGCTCCGATCGGTTATCGTACTTTTGAAAAATTCGTCTGGTGTTCTTCCTCGCGCTCGCGAGCCAACTCAGCGAGCCGTCCCCACGAGTCGCGACATTCAACCAGCTTTCGCTTCACTGATGCGAGTGGCTCTCCTTCGATCTCTTTCGCCATCGCATCAGCTCGATTCTGGTAGTCTGCACTATTCAATTTCTGCACAGCAATTCTCCACTCCCAACGCGTCTTTGTTTTACGACAAAAATGACCCGGCCTGAATCAGTCCTGAAGCCGACCGGGCCACGCCACGACCCAAGAAGGGCATTACTGGATCGCGCAAAGCTAGACATAGCGGTGCTTCCCAGAGTTTCAAAGTTTTTCGGTGTATACATTAAAGAAAAAATCCGCGGATAACCGATTATTATAGAAAAATTATTCTGCCTGCGAAAGAATTTAATCGAAAACAGAAACGTGCCGATTGTTTTCCGCTGGGGAATATATACAGTGCAGAGATCAGCATCTCTTCCCCCTCGATGCTGAAGCCCCAAAGGCTTAAGACCGGGCTCCCCCCCCCTAGCCCGGTCGAACCTTGCCTGCGCAGGAACGTGCAGCGTCGACGTCTTGCTGCGCTACGCTACGAAGGCGTCGGTTCAATCGGCTGCGGCCGGTCGACAAGGCGAAGATCCAATATGCCTCCAACGCGATGGCGTCACCGACGAACTGCGGGGTCGAGCCCGAACCGGTCGACTGGCAGGCGCTTGAAGAGTCGTGGCGGCCCAGGCTGATCTGAAGGCATTGCCATCATGGCAACAGGGTATGGCCATTTCGACCATACCTGAGGGTTTGCCTCATATCGCAGCAAACCCAATGAACCGTACGATCCGGGCGTACGGTTGGCGCGGTGCCGTGTAGCGCCATAGAGCGTGGCGCTACTGCTTCGTCGGGGGCTCTGCTTCCCACAACTGCATACGTTCTTGGAGGTCTTTCAGCCGTGTTTCGAATAATTCTACAAGACCGGGAAATTTCTCTGGAGGTACGGTGTAGCTCGATCGCCCGACGTTCCGAACAAACATGTCCAGAACCACGTCAAATGGTGGTTTTTTCGATATCCGAACCGACATGGTTGAAACGGGAAATGCTTGGCGGCTACCGCGATCGGCCTCCGGAAGAAGTTCAGTCTCTGTCGCGAGATAGTTGCTTATTGAGGTCAGGTTAAGCCCAAGAGGGCCAATGATCCATACAGGGATTGATACCTCACTGATCCCGTCGTCAGTTTCGAAACTGAACGTCAGTGTTCCAGTCTCGCTGTCGATATCGATTTTTTCGAGATTTGTCGCAACGATTCGATCGGTTGTCATCTCGTGCTTCTCATGTCGCACCCCATGTCGCGTGGAGCAGCCGAGGGTACAGGGAAACCCCTGCAAATCAAGGGAAGTCGCTGCAACATGGATGCGACATGGCTTTGCAGGAAAGAGCCGATAAGTGCTTGAAAAGGTTGGTGGGCGCGCAGGGACTCGAACCCTGGACCTACAGATTAAAAGTCCGTTGCTCTACCAACTGAGCTACGCGCCCGAAGGGCCGGACGAAACCCAGCCTTCTGGGCGCTTCATAAAAACGCTGTCTGACAAGGTCAACCGGCAATCGGCCCGGCGCGACGCTTTTACCGTTTGGTGCCGTGCGAGGCGATGGTTTAAGAGCGGCAAGTCCGATCGAATGACCCGACTGGACAGCGCCGAGAGTGCAGCCTCGAGGTAACGCTCCGGCTTTCGGCGTCGAAGATCAGCCTGAGCCGTGAACCAGACGGGCCTGTGAAGAACGAAAGCTGCGTGACGTGCTGAGCGAACTCTCTTATCCGACCGCATTGCTGGCGGGGGCTTTGTCCTTTCTCTCGCCCTGCGTCCTGCCGCTCGTGCCACCCTATCTCTGCTACATGGCCGGTGTCTCGGCGGATGATCTGAGGGCCGGCTCCAAGGGCGAGACGGCCCATCAGGCCCGGCTTCTTCTCGCAAGCGTCGTCTTCGTTCTCGGTTTTACCACGGTTTTCGTCGCGCTCGGTGCGGGCGCAAGCACGATCGGCGGCCTGCTGCGGCAGAACCTCAGCTGGCTCGGCATCGTCGCCGGCGTCGTCATCATCGTCATGGGGCTGAATTTCCTCGGTGTCTTTCGCCTCTCGTTCCTTGCCCGAGAAAAGCGCTTTCGCGGCCCTGACAGCCCGGCGGGCGTAGTCGGCGCCTATCTTATGGGCCTCGCCTTCGCCTTCGGCTGGACGCCGTGCATCGGCCCGGTTCTCGGTGCGATTCTCGGCCTTGCTGGCGCGCGCGATACGGTGGGCGAAGGCGCGATGATGCTGGCGGTCTATTCGGCGGGGCTCGGCATCCCGTTCATTCTGGCCGCGACCTTTTCCGGCGCCTTTCTCAACTGGCTCGGCGGGTTTCGTCGTCACCTCAAGGCCGTCGAGCGGACGATGGGCGGGCTTCTCGTTGTGACGGGCTTCCTGTTCCTCACCGGCGGCATCCAGTGGATGTCGTTCTGGTTGCTCGAAACCTTCCCGACCCTTCAGACCATCGGTTGACGGCTTTCATCTTCACAAGAGTGCCCGCTTCGTGAGAGAAGCCACGCGCGGCGCTGCGGCGCCGGTTTGCTCATCTCCTCGGTTCGGAACCTCAATGTCTCGCACCTGTCTCACGATCATCCTCGCGGCTGGAGAGGGCACGCGCATGCGCTCGTCCCGCTCGAAGGTCCTGCATGAAGTCGGCCATCTGCCGCTCGTTCGCCATGTGGCGCGTGCAGCACTCGCGGCCGGCGCCGAACGGCTTGCCGTTGTCGTCGGACGTGACGGGGAGACGGTTGCCGAAGCGGTGCGCAAGGATGCGCCGGACGCGCGTCCCTTCGAACAGGTCGAGCGCCTTGGAACCGGCCATGCGGTGCTGGCGGCGCGCGAGGCGATCGCCGAAGGCTTCGACGATATCGTCGTCCTGTTCGGCGATACACCGCTTCTGACGGACGAAACGCTGAAACGCGCCCGCACGGAGCTTGCAGGTGGCGCCAGTGTCTGCGTGATCGGTTTCCGGCCGAGCGACCCGACCGGCTATGGCCGGCTGATAGAGGAGAACGGCGAACTCGTCGCGATCCGCGAGCACAAGGATGCCAGCGAGGCCGAGCGGGCGATCGGCTTTTGCAATGCGGGCATCATGGCCTTTGCAGGCTCGAATGCGCTCCAAATGCTCGACGCTATCGGAAACGACAACGCAAAGGGCGAATATTACCTGACCGATCTCGTCGCGATAGCCCGGTCTCACGGACACCGCGTGACCGCGATCGAGGCGCCGGTGGCCGAGACGATCGGCGTCAACAACCGGTCCGAGCTCGCCGAGGTCGAAGCGCTCTGGCAGGCCGTCGCACGTGAGCGCGCGATGATCAGCGGTGTGACGTTGATCGACCCGAAAAGTGTTCACTTCGCCTTCGATACCGAGATCGGCGAAGACGTGACAATTGAGCCGAACGTCATTTTCGGGCCCGGCGTCCGCGTCGAGGCAAATGCCGCGATCCATGGCTTTTCACATATCGAGGGCGCGCGCATCAGATCCGGCGCTTTGATCGGCCCATTCGCGCGGCTTCGGCCCGGCGCGGATCTGGGAGAAAAGTCAAAGGTGGGCAATTTCTGCGAGGTGAAGCAGGCGGAAATTGCGGCTGGCGCGAAGATCAATCACCTCAGCTATATCGGCGACGCAAAGGTCGGGGCTGACGCGAATATCGGTGCGGGCACGATCACCTGCAATTACGACGGCGCCCTGAAACACCTGACCGAGATCGGCGCCAATGCTTTCATCGGCTCCAATTCCGCCCTCGTCGCCCCGGTGAAGATCGGAACAGGCGCCTATATCGGTTCGGGCAGCGTCATCACCGATGATGTCGAGGACGACGCGCTGGGGCTCGGACGTGGCCGGCAGGTCAACAAGCCGGGGCTCGGCAAGCGCATCGCCGAGCGAAACGCGGCGGCTAAGGCTGCGAAGAAGAGCCAAAGCTGATCTCCCCAAGCGCTCTCGGCAACAGGCGCGGCTCCCGCACCGCTCGCTCTTAACCCTGTAATGCGAGTTCATTCTTTGTGACGTGCGGATTTCAGGCTTTGCTCTATTGAGTCTCAGGAAGCGAGGCACGCCGGTGGCGCGTTTTGCCTCGATGAAAAACACGAACTGTGGTTGGTCTTCATGTGCGGCATCATCGGTATCGTCAGCTCCGAACCAGTCGCGGAACGGCTGATCGACAGCCTGAAGCGCCTCGAATATCGCGGTTACGACTCCGCCGGCATCGCGACAATCGAGGACGGTTCGCTCTCCCGACTGCGGGCCGAAGGCAAGCTGATCAACCTGACGAACAAGCTTGCCGGCGATCCGCGTTCCGGGACGATCGGCATTGGCCACACGCGCTGGGCGACCCACGGGGCCCCCAGCGAGACGAATGCCCATCCGCATCAGACGGAATTGCTTTCGGTCGTTCACAACGGGATCATCGAGAATTACCGCGAGCTTCGTGACGAGCTCCAAGCCGATGGCGCAGTCTTTGAAAGCCAGACGGACACCGAGACAGTCGCTCATCTCGTTACGCGAGAAATTCGGCGTGGTCAGGCGCCGAAAGACGCGGTCCAGCAAGCGCTCGCACGCCTCGAAGGCGCGTTCTCTCTAGCCTTTCTCTTCGACGGTGACGACAAGCAGCTGATCGGCGCGAGGCGTGGCTCTCCGCTGGTCGTGGGCGACGGAAATGGCGAGACCTTCCTCGGCTCCGATGCCATCGCGCTTTCGCCATTCACCGATCGCATCCGCTATCTCGAGGAGGGCGATCTCGCCGTTCTCACCAAGGAAGGCATTTCCGTCTTCGACGAACTCGGCAATCCCGTCGATCGGCCGGTGAAGCGCTCCTCCGGCAAGAGCTTCTATGTCGATAAGGGAAATTATCGGCATTTCATGCTGAAGGAGATTTACGAGCAGCCGGAGGTCATCGGTCACACGCTCGGTTCTTTCGTCGATCTGACAACCGGCAAGACAAGACTGCCGTCGAGCGCCTCGATCGATTTTTCGACCGTCAAACGCATGGCGCTGTCGGCCTGTGGCACCGGCTTTTATGCGGCTCTAGTCGGCCGGTACTACTTCGAGCGTTACGCGCGAATCGCATGCGATCTCGATGTGGCCTCCGAGTTCCGCTATCGGGAAAGTCCTCTCGACGACGTCGATCTGACGCTATTTGTGTCCCAGTCGGGCGAGACCGCCGACACATTGGCCTCGCTGCGCCACGCCAAAGCGGAAGGCTTGCAGACCGCCGCCATCGTCAATGTCGACGAGTCCACCATCGCGCGCGAGTCGGATCACGTTCTTCCGACACTGGCTGGGCCGGAGATCGGCGTTGCCTCGACGAAGGCCTTCACCTGCCAGCTGATGGCTCTGGCGGCGCTCGCGATCCGGGCTGGGGTCGCGCGTGGTCGGATTTCCGATCCGCAGGAGCTGGAGTTCACCAAAACGCTTCAGGAAGCACCGCGCCTCGTCAACGACGCGCTGCATCTGGAAGACCAGATCGATCAACTGGCGCGCACGATGTCGACCAAGAAGCATGCGCTCTTCCTGGGACGTGGCTTTTCCTATCCATTGGCGCTCGAGGGAGCCTTAAAGCTCAAGGAAATCAGCTACATACACGCCGAAGGTTATGCGGCGGGTGAACTGAAGCACGGTCCGATCGCGCTCATCGACGACACTATGCCAGTCGTCGTGATCGCGCCGCATGATCGTAGCTTCGAGAAGACGGCGTCGAACATGCAGGAGGTGGCTGCGAGAGGCGGAGACATCATCCTGCTGACCGATCGGAAAGGTGCGGAAGCCAAGGTGGTCGACGATGCGCACACCATCGTCATGCCGGAAATGCCAGAAATTCTCACGCCGATCGTTTATTCGATCCCGCTTCAGCTGCTTGCCTACCACACGGCCGTGCAGATGGGGACGGATGTTGATCAGCCGCGTAATCTGGCGAAATCCGTCACGGTGGAATGACCGCTGCTGGCAAGGGCGGAGCACTTTTGGCTCTGCCGCAGAGCCTGTGCACTTTTCCATCGGCCATAAAAAACGGCGCCGCGAGGGCGCCGTCGAAAGGGGGCGGTGATCCGCCCACAAAATTGTTGCGGCCTGCGACAGACCTACAGCGATATCAGCGCGCGCGGCCGGTTTTCGGCAGAAGTCCCTCGCGCTGGGCCTGTTTGCGGGCGAGCTTGCGAGAGCGGCGGATCGCTTCCTGCTTGCGGCGAGCGCGCTCTTCCGAGGGCTTCTCGTAGGAGCGGCGGGCTTTCATTTCACGAAAAACACCCTCGCGCTGCAGCTTCTTCTTCAGCGCGCGCAGGGCCTGATCAACATTGTTGTCTCTAACGTCGACTTTCAAAACGTCTCCTTCGTTTCAATCTTCGTGTTTAATGCCGCATTCCGGAAACAAAATGCGGAGCGATACGACAAAACGGCCATAGACACCCGAAGGTTCAAACGGCAACTTTCTTCTTTCGCGTGGAAGAAGCTGCCTTCTTAACCGTCTTGGCTTTCACCGGTTTGGCGCCAGCTGCCCGGCGGGGGCGCTTGGAAGTCGGCTCCGGTGTTGCGACTTCCTCGCTTTCGAGGCGAGCAAGCCTTGCCGCTTTAAGACGTTCTGTTTTCGCCTGTCTTTCGGCATTCTCCGCCGCAATGATAATTCCGGCGGTGCCTTTCTCCGAGCGGTGTGGAGCCTGAGCTCCTGTCAGAGCGACCTCAGCCTTTTCGCGTGCGCTACGAGAATTTTCCATGGCCTGAGGTCCTTATCTCATGAATTGAAACGCGCGTCCAACGTGACCGAGCTACGATCCGTATTTGCCGCGCGCTTAGAGTTGCCAACTCGTGGAGAATGCGAGCCCTTCCGTTCGAACGGCTCGCCACTCTTTTGATCAGGCGAGCTGGATGTTCACAGCCTTGGGGCCTTTACCGCGCGGATCCGGCTCGGTTTCGAACGTGATCTTGTCACCTTCCTGAACCGAAGAGATGCCGGCGCGCTCGAGCGCGGAGATGTGCAGGAAAACGTCCTTCGAGCCGCCGTCAGGCGTCACAAAGCCGAAGCCCTTGCTCTCGTTGAAGAATTTGATGGTACCGGTCTGGCTCATAGGGAGCCCTTTCTGAAGAGTTTCGCCGAATCGTCGATACGGCTTGCAAACATGCAATCAGCACGATGCAATAGGTTATTTGACACTACGACGTGCAGCGCCATTCGTTCGGACGTTCACAAGAATGGGCGAAAGGAGTGGTTCAAACGGCTGCGACGGGAAAGTCACGGCAGATTCGCTCTTGGAAAAGCGAGAGGAACGGCAGCCAAACCCCGGGCTCATAAATCCCGATCAGCATAATATGAGCCTTTCTTGCCAGGAACACAAGGTCATTCCGAAAAGTCGCCCCGCGAAACTGATGAAATAGGCGTTGGCGACCTTCATCGATCACCGCCGAGCGATATGCATCGGCAGACCATTTTCCGGTTGAACGGTGATCCGCTGGACCACTGAAGGCTGCTCAGTGCCGGCGTAGTCGAAGCGCAGCGATCGCATGAGAATGGCAAGCGCAATGACCGCTTCCTGAAGTGCGAAGCTTGCTCCGATACAGACGCGTGGGCCTACGCCGAAGGGCAGATACTGATAGCGGTCTATCGCCTCCCGGTTCTCCGGCATGAATCGGTCCGGAATAAAGTGATCCGGACGGTCCCAGAGCATTTCGTGCCGATGGATGAGCCAAGGCATGACGAGAACTGTCGACCCAGCCGGGATTTTCAGATTACCAACCTGGTCTGCCTGGAGCGCGGTCCGGTTCAGCGATGGCGCCGGCGGATAGAGGCGCATGGCCTCCTCGAAGGCCGACCGTGTGCGGGGAAGTGAATCCAGATATTGGCTTGGATGATCGAGTGTCGGAAGGACGGTGTCGATCTCGTCCTCGACCTTCCTGCGTTCCTCGGGCGCCTGACTGAGAAGATAAAGCGTCCACGCCAGTGAACGCGCGGTCGTTTCATGACCGGCACCGATGAAGGTGATGATATTGTCCTCGATCTCATCGCGCGAGAGCCCGTCCGCTTTGAGAAGCAGCGTGAGGAGATCAGCGGGAACGCCATCCGGATCGCGGTCCAGCTGGTCCTTGCGCTTCTCGATCGTGTCGCCGATCAGCTGGCGGAAATAAAGCATCGACTTGCGTCCACGCAGGCGCCGGATGCGCGGCAGGAAATTCGGCGCACCAAGAAGATCGAGCGGGTCGACCCGCCCCATCGAACCAAGGAAATCGCTGGTCGATCGCGCGAATTCGTTCGGTTCCGACGCGATGTCGTCCGAGAACAGCGTCGCCTGCAGAATGTCGAAGGTCAGCAGCGTCGTCTCGTGGCTGATGTCGATCGTTTTTCCGGCCATTCCCGCAAGACGTTCGCGCGCGTTCTCGGAACGGGCCGCCATCGGTTCGGTGAAGCCGGCGATGTGCCTCGGAGTGAAAATTGGCGCGATCGCTTTCCTCGTTCGTCTCCAGAGCTGGCCCTCCGCGGTCAGCAGCCCGTCTCTGAGCAAGGGGCGCAGTATCCGCTGTCGCAGTGGCTGCATGACGTAGTTCTTCGAGTTCTCGACGAGGAGATGGCGAACTGCCTTGGGCTCGTTGACAACGATGTTCGGAACGCCCAGCCACCGGCCCTCGATATACGGCTCCTTGAACGCCCGTGTGCCCCAGATCTCGATCGGGTTGCGGGACGCGGTCTTCAGGAAATCGAAAAAGCCGAGCGGTTCGGAATGGGGAACCGGAGCCGGCGCGCGGAACGGCAATGGCTGCTCAATCCGTTTGTCGAAGACGTCTGGTGTTGCGGCTGCATTGCTCATCAAAAGAGTTCGCCCATTGTCGATTTGAATTGGATGCTGGCATCAACATGGGCAGGCCACGGCAGAGCGTCGACCGCCCGGGCTCGGGTAATGCCTGCGCAAATCGCCGCGCCAGTCCTTAGGTGCGGTGATCGCCACCCGGAGCATCCGTGATGTCGAGAAGTGCGGCGCCGAGCTCATCGATCCGTGGACGGCTTGAAGCCATACGCCTTCGCGGCTTTCATACCATGCCCTTAGTCTTTATATACAAGGCATCTCTCACGGCGATTCGTCGCCGGGGGTGAGGTCTTTCGCGCCCGCCCTTTGGAAGCATGCAAGGAAAACCATGTCCGCTGCCAACGATCTGTCCGCCGGTCTCTCGGCCGAATACGGTGCCGACTCCATCAAGGTGCTCAAGGGCCTCGATGCGGTTCGCAAGCGCCCCGGCATGTATATCGGTGACACCGACGACGGCTCGGGCCTGCATCACATGGTCTACGAGGTGGTCGACAACGCGATCGACGAAGCGCTCGCCGGCCATGCCGACTACGTGACCGTCACCCTCAACGCGGACGGTTCCTGCTCGGTCTCCGACAACGGGCGCGGCATCCCGACCGGTATCCACAGCGGCGAGGGCGTTTCGGCGGCCGAGGTCATCATGACCCAGCTCCATGCGGGCGGAAAGTTCGACCAGAACTCATACAAGGTCTCCGGCGGCCTGCACGGTGTGGGTGTTTCCGTCGTCAATGCGCTCTCGGTCTGGCTGAAGCTGAAGGTAAAGCAGAAGGGTAGCATCTTCGAGATGGCCTTCACCCACGGCGTTGCTGATGGACCGCTCGCAGTCGTCGGCGATGCTGGCGAGGCGACCGGCACCGAGATCACCTTCATGCCGTCGCATGACACCTTCAGGGGCGTGACGGACTTTGACTACGCGACCCTCGAACACCGCCTGCGCGAACTCGCCTTCCTCAATTCCGGCGTTCGCATCATCCTCACGGACAAGCGTCCGGCGGACGAAAAGAAGATCGAGCTGTTCTACGAGGGCGGTCTTGAAGCCTTCGTGCGTTATGTCGACCGCGCCAAGAAGCCGATCATCTCCGCTCCCATCGCGCTGACCGGTGAGAAAGAGGGCATTACCGTCGAAGTCGCCATGTGGTGGAACGACGCCTATAACGAGAACGTCCTCTGCTTCACCAACAACATCCCCCAGCGCGATGGCGGCACACATCTGGCCGGCTTCCGCGGGGCGCTGACGCGGCAGGTCTCGGGTTATGCCGAGGCGTCCGGCCTTTTGAAGAAAGAAAAGGTCACGCTTACCGGCGACGACTGCCGTGAAGGGTTATCCTGCATCCTCTCGGTGAAGGTGCCGGACCCGAAATTCTCCTCTCAGACCAAGGACAAGCTGGTCTCCTCGGAGGTCCGCCCGGTCGTGGAGAATCTCGTCAATCAGGGCCTTTCGGAATGGTTCGAGGAGAACCCCCAGGAAGCCAAGATCGTCATTTCGAAAGTGGTGGAAGCCGCTGCCGCCCGCGACGCGGCTCGCAAGGCCCGCGAACTCACACGCCGCAAGGGTGCGCTGGATATCACATCCCTGCCCGGCAAGCTCGCCGACTGCCAGGAGCGCGATCCGGCCAAGTCCGAAATCTTCATCGTCGAGGGTGATTCGGCCGGTGGCTCCGCGAAGGGCGGGCGCTCGCGCCAGAATCAGGCGATTCTGCCCCTACGCGGCAAGATCCTCAACGTCGAACGCGCCCGCTTTGACCGCATGTTGGGCTCCGACCAGATCGGCACGCTGATCACGGCGCTTGGCACCTCGATCGGCAAGGACGAGTTCAACGCCGACAAGCTGCGCTACCACAAGATCATCATCATGACGGACGCCGACGTCGACGGCGCTCATATCCGTACCCTGCTGCTGACCTTCTTCTTCCGGCAGATGCCGGAACTCATCGAGCGCGGCCACATCTTCATCGCCCAGCCGCCGCTCTACAAGGTGACGCGCGGCAAGCAGAGCCAGTATCTGAAGGATGAGAAGGCGCTGGAGAACTATCTGATCGAGGGCGGTCTCGACGACGCATCGCTCACCCTCCCATCGGGCGAAGTCAGGACTGCGCGTGACCTGCGTACCGTCGTCGACGACGCACTGGCGGTGCGGAACGTTCTGAACGGCCTCCATTCGCGTTACGATCGCTCAGTCGTCGAGCAGGCGGCCATCCTTGGCGCGCTCGCGCCCGAAGTTGCCGATCATCCGCAGGATGGTCCTGCGACGGCAAAGCGTATCGCCGAGCGCCTCGACCTCATAGCCGAGGAAACAGAACGCGGCTGGACGGGCGAGGCAGTCGATGGCGGTTACCGCTTCATGCGAACCGTTCGCGGCGTCACCGAGGTCCAGAACCTCGATGCGGCCCTGCTTCAGTCCGGCGATGCCCTGGCGCTCATGCGCTACGCACCCCGTCTGAAGGATGTCTATGATGGCGGCGTTCCGACGCTCGCCCGTAAGGATACGGTCCGCGATATCGCGGGCCCGCTCCAGCTGCTGATCACTGTCTTCGAGGTTGGCCGCAAAGGCATCACGACCCAGCGCTACAAAGGCCTCGGCGAGATGAACTCCGACCAGCTCTGGGAGACGACTCTCGATCCGGATGCCCGCACGCTGGTGCGCGTCAAGGTTCAGGACGCGACGGATGCCGACAATCTCTTCGCGCAGCTGATGGGCGACGAGGTGGCTCCGCGCCGGGAATTCATCCAGGACAACGCGCTGACGGTCGCGAATCTGGACATCTGAGAACAGCGGCTCGCGTTTTCCTGTTTCAACATAAACGGCCCGGAAGCATTGAGCTTCCGGGCCGTTTTATATGGTCTATCGTTTTCAGCGAACCTTATTGCGGTACAAGCACATTGTTCACGACGTGGATGACACCGTTCGACTGATCGACGTCCGCGATCGTAACGATTGCCTTGCCGCCGTTTTCGTCGACGATGGCAAGGCCCTGGCCCTCGGGCATTGCAGTGATCGTATCGCCGGACACTGTCTGCATGGCATACTGCCCGCCATTGGCGTTGGCGCGCGCCAGGATCTTACCAGCCGACATATCACCTGCGACGACATGGGCCGTCAGAACCTTGGTGAGCTGATCTTTGTTCGCGGGGTCCATCAGCATTGAGACAGTGCTCGAGGGCACTTTTCCAAATGCGGCATCCGTCGGCGCGAAGACTGTGAACGGGCCGGGCGATGCTAGCGTATCCACCAGTCCCGCCTGTTTGACGGCAGAAACCAGCGTCGTATGGATCGGAGAATTGGACGCATTCTCGACGATGTTCTGATTCGACGGCATCGCGGCTCCGCCGACCGTCGGGTTCTGTGCGAGCGCGGCCGGCGCGGAGGCGAGACCGAGCGAGGCAGCGATCAGTGCGGTCTTCAATAGAGTTTTCATGAGGGTCCTCCCCTGTTCGCGGGAACGCGGCGTCATCGCTGCGTTTCGCCATGAGCTACGGAAGAAGTCCGCTCGAAGATGCTTTTGCCCGCGAGCGCGCTCTCGGTCCGACGAGCGCGGGCAAAGAGGGAGGATGTCCGAAAGGCCTTTCGCGCCAATCTCTTAGCGACTTCAATCACGTGGCGCCAAAATAGATGAAACCGCGCTGAAAAAAGCTCCGCGACAAGTGCTGGACAGGCCGATTCCGCTTCTCTATAAGGCCGGCATTCGCGAGGCGTCATGTCGAGAAATTCGAGACTTGCCGGCGTTATACGCGAGATGCCCGAGTAGCTCAGTTGGTAGAGCAAGCGACTGAAAATCGCTGTGTCGGTGGTTCGAATCCGCCCTCGGGCACCACTTTCAAAAAATCGTCTTGGTCTGATTGCGGTACCATCCTGCGCGCCCAGGACTTATACGCAGGGGGCGGATCTATAGCGCTATCCGACAACGTTCCAGGGCGTTGCACCCGTCGCGATCTCGTTGGGCGAGCGGCTTCCAGCCTCGTCGGAGTTGAAGCTCTATCGCCATCCCAGATAGCCGGGCGTGAAAGGTCGCGGCAGCGGTTGTAGCCGATTATCTTCACTTCCCCGTAACCCGCCCGAACGTGCTTGCGCATCGCACCTTGAGTTTGACAAATAGCCTCCAGACCTGTGAGAGGCGCGTCATGTCAGCATTCAGCCAATTCCTTGTTCTCGCGACCTTATTCTTGAGCCTTGGCGCTCCGCAGGCGCTTGCGGTCGGTGAATCGGGCGAGGAGTCGGCGGTACCTGTCATCGTCTCGGCCGACCAGGTCGATGCGATTCGAGAGCTTGCCGAAGGTTATGGTGACGCGCGCGTCGTGGCTCTCGATAACGGCGATCCGGCGATTGTCGGGGATATCAACGGCACGGCGTACCAGCTGTTCTTCCTCGAGTGCGAGGACGGCAAGAACTGCGGCGCTTTGAATTTCTATGCGATCTGGGATGTGCCCACCGTTTCGGTCGGTGCGCTCAACGTTTGGAACCGGTCGTCGCCTTTCAACAAGGCCTATCTTACCGAAGAGAATCGCCCCGTGATCGAGATGAATCTTCCGGCGGAGGGCGGCTTCGTGCGCGAGCAACTCGACTATATCTTCAGCCAGTGGACCATTGCTCTCGCCGAATTTTCCCGCGAGGTAATCGCCGAAGCGCCCTGAGCGACTCGCGAGCCCGCGACGAAAGAGACAACCCATGATTCCCGCCACCAAGGCCGACTCCGCTGCTTCGTCGGCCTTTCGCGACGTTTTGCCGATCATCCTGGCGATCGTGCCCTTCGGCATGGTCTACGGCACCGTCGCGGCGGGCGAGGGCCTGACGCTGCTTCAGACGCTCGGCTTTTCGGCGTCGGTCTATGCCGGTGCCTCGCAGCTGGCGGCATTGCAGCTCATCGGCATCGGCGCTCCGGTCTGGTCTGTGCTTCTCGCGGTCTTTGCGCTGAACTTCCGGCACGTTCTCTATTCGGCCTCCGTCGGGCGACATATCCGGCATTTTTCGAGGCCGGCAAAAGCACTCGCCTTTTTCCTTCTCGTCGATCCGACATTCGGTGCGGCCGAAGCGAAAGCCGCGCGCGGCGAACTGACCACGCGCTATTATTTTGTCTACGCCCTCTCGCTCTATCTCTTCTGGCTTCTCTCCTCAGGCCTCGGAGCGATCTTCGGTTCGTTGATCGAGGACCCGGCGGCCTACGGCATCGATTTTGTCCTGCCAGTCTATTTTCTCGCTCTGGTGATGACCTTTCGCCAGCGAGCGAGCTTCTGGCCCGTGGCTGGAGCAAGTGCCGCAGCTTCGATCGTCATCTATGCGATGATCGGCCCGCCCTGGCATGTAACGCTGGGCGCCCTGACCGGCGTCGCCGTTGCCGCGCTGATGCCTGTCCGGACACGGTCTGCGGCGAACGCCAAGGAGGATGAGCGGGCAGGGGAGTCGATGCGGTGAGTGATATCTGGCTGATCATCATCCTGGCGGGGTTGCTCACCTATCTAACCCGGATCGGTGGGCATCTCCTGATCAAAGTAATCGGTGCGCTGCCGCCGCGCCTCGAAGCGGCACTCGACGCCGTGCCGGCGGCAGTCCTCACCACGATCTTCGCGCCCGTGATGATCAGCGGAGACTGGCCGGAGCGGATCGCGCTCGTCTTTTGCGGGCTTCTCGCATTTCGGCTGCCGCTGATCGCGGTCGTCGTATTCGGTGCTGGATTCGTGGCCGTTGCAAGGGCGGTCGTCTGAGGGTGCTGTGTAACCCGGAGAGAGTGGCGCGCGCGACAAGACGTAACGCAAGGGTTGCAGACGTTCGCTAGTCAAGAGCCGCGGCTTTTCGGGCGTTTCCTTGATATTTTTGCACCATTCGTTTTTCGGTGGAAACTCGGTGGGATGAGTGATGCGAAAACCTTGCCTACAGCGGCGTTTGCGCCCTTCGGCGAACTAGACATCGCCGACCCGATTGGCTTAGAAGCCCTCCAAAGACCACGGTCCGACGGGCCAAGTGCGACTGCTGGCGACAGTTCGTCCTCTTGCCGCGGTCGTGTAAATTTCGCAGAAACCCGTACCATCCGGGTAGATGAGTGACAGGAAAGGCCACGCCGTGAGCGTAAACGAGAGCGCCGAACCAAACCGCCGCGACTTTCTCTATATTGCAACGGGCGCGTTTGGCGCTGTCGGCGCTGCCGCCGTCGCTTGGCCCTTTATCGACCAGATGAATCCGGATGCAGCGACCCTCGCGCTCGCTTCGATCGACGTCGATGTCAGCCAGGTTGCGGAAGGCCAGTCGATCACAGCCAAATGGCGCGGCAAGCCGATCTTCATCCGCCAGCGCACGGCTCAGGAGATCGAAGAAGCGAAATCCGTCGATCTTTCGGAACTGAAGGATCCGATGGCGAGGAACGCGAATCTTGCTGGCGACGCAGAGGCGACCGACGAAAATCGTGCCGCTCCTGACAAAGAAGCATGGCTCGTCATGGTCGGCGTCTGCACGCACCTCGGCTGCATCCCGCTCGGCCAGGCTGGCAATTACGACGGCTATTTTTGTCCGTGCCACGGCTCGCACTACGACACGGCAGGCCGCATCCGCAGCGGCCCGGCGCCGGAGAATATGGCGATTCCGCCGTTCTCTTTCTCTGACGACACGACCATCACCATCGGTTGATCGGAACCCAAGGAAACTCGCAAGCTATGAGTGGTCATTCATCCTACGTCCCGTCGAACGGCATCATGCGCTGGCTCGACGCCCGCCTGCCGCTTCCTCGGATGATGTACGATTCGTTCGTCGCATACCCGGTTCCGCGTAATCTGAACTACGCCTATACCTTCGGCGGTATCCTGGCGATCTTCCTCGCCATCCAAATGCTGACCGGCATCGTGCTCGCCATGCACTATGCCGCCGCATCTTCTCTCGCCTTCGAATCGGTCGAGAAGATCATGCGTGACGTCAACTGGGGCTGGCTGCTGCGCTACATGCATGCGAACGGCGCCTCGTTCTTCTTCATCGCGGTCTACTTGCATATCGCCCGCGGCCTCTATTACGGGTCCTACAAGGCACCCCGCGAGGTGCTGTGGATCCTCGGTGTCGTGATCTTCCTCCTCATGATGGCGACTGCCTTCATGGGCTACGTCCTTCCCTGGGGCCAGATGTCCTTCTGGGGCGCGACGGTGATCACCAACTTCTTCACGGCGTTTCCCTTGATCGGCGAGCCGATCCAGACGCTCCTCCTTGGCGGCTTCTCGGTGGACAATCCGACGCTGAACCGCTTCTTCTCTCTGCATTATCTCCTGCCGTTCATGATTGCGGGCGTTGTCATTCTCCACGTCTGGGCGCTGCATGTGACCGGCCAGACCAACCCCACCGGCGTCGAGGTTAAGTCGTCGAAAGACACAGTCCCGTTCACGCCCCATGCGACCGTCAAGGACGGCCTTGCCATGGTGGTGTTCCTCGCGGTCTTTGCCTATTTCGTCTTCTATCTTCCGAATTTCCTCGGTCACCCGGACAACTACATCGAGGCGAATTCGCTGGCGACGCCGTCGCACATCGTGCCGGAATGGTACTTCCTGCCCTTCTATGCGATGCTTCGGGCAATCACCTTCAACATTGGCCCGATCGACTCCAAGCTCGGCGGTGTCCTGGTGATGTTCGGTTCGATCATCATCCTGTTCTTCCTGCCTTGGCTTGATACCAGTCGCGTCCGGTCCACGGCCTTCCGCCCGGTCTACAAGTTCTTCTTCTGGTTCTTTGTCGCGGACTGCATCTTCCTCGGCTGGCTCGGAGCGAAACCGGCTGAAGGCGTCTACCCACTGCTGGCGCTGCTTGGCACGATCTACTACTTCGCGCACTTCCTCATCGTTTTGCCGGTCCTCGGTCTGTTCGAGACACCAAAGAAGCTGCCGAATTCGATTACCGAAGCTGTGCTCGGCAAACAGAAGAGCGAGGTCGGAGGCGGTTCGCCTGCGGGGGCGACAGCTTCGCCGGAAACCAAAGGCTGACGGAAAGCTTCGGAGAAAAGACTGATGAAAAAGACGCTATCCGTTATCCTCGCAGCCGGCATCGCGTTCGCGCCGCTCGCCTCCTTCGCACAGGATGGTGAGGGTCCGAACGAGAACTCCGCTCAGGAAGAGCAGGCGGCGGCTGAAAACGCCGACGCGCCCGCCGAAGAGGCCGAAGAAGGGCACTCCGAAACGCCGCATTATCCCTTGAAGCGGCCGGAAGAGCTGAACTGGTCCTTTGCGGGGCCGTTCGGTCATTGGGACCTCGCCCAGCTCCAGCGCGGCTACAAGGTCTATCGTGAGGTCTGTGCGGCCTGTCACTCGATGAACTTCGTGGCGTTCCGCAATCTTGAGGACCTTGGCTACAGCGAAGAGCAGGTCTCGACGCTCGCCGCCGAGTTCACCGTTCAGGATGGTCCCGACGATACGGGTGAGATGTTCGATCGTCCCGCGACGGGCTCCGATTACTTCCCGGCGCCTTATCCGAATCCCCAGGCGGCAGCTGCTGCCAACAATGGTGCGGTACCGCCCGATCTGTCGCTGATCGCGAAGGCTCGTGCTGTCGAACGCGGTTTCCCGACCTTCGTCTTCGATATCTTCACGCAATACAGTGAGGCTGGACCGGACTACATTCACGCGCTCCTGACCGGCTATGGAGAAGAGCCGCCGGAAGATGCGAACATCATGAGCGGCACCTACTACAACCCGTACTTCATCTCGTCGTCGGCGCTCGCGATGCCGCAACCGATTTACGAGGATCAGGTGGATTATCCCGATGGCGCGCCGCAGACCGTCGAGCAGTACTCGCGCGATGTGACCGCCTTCCTGATGTGGGCTGCCGAGCCGCATCTGGCGGAGCGCAAAGCGACCGGCTTCGTGACGATGATCTTCCTCATCATCTTCGCGGTGCTGATGTTCCTCGTCAAACGCCGCGTCTGGGCCGGTACGCCGCACTGACGGTCGATCACATCGCCGTCCTGAAGTTTGAAAAGGGAGCTTCGGCTCCCTTTTTGTTTGAGAACAGCCACTCACGCCGAAACGAAAGAGGCCAGCTGATGTACATCGCGATGAACCGCTTCAAGGTGCTGCCGAACGCTGAGAAGGATTTCGAAGAGCTCTGGCTCAACCGCGAATCGCAGCTCCAGTCCGTTCCGGGATTCGTCGAATTCCACATGCTGCGCGGGCCGAAGCGCGACGACCACCAGCTCTATTCGTCCCACACCGTCTGGAAAGATTATTCCGCCTTCGAGGCCTGGACGAAATCTGAAGCCTTCCGAAAATCCCATGGCGGCGCGGGCTCGACCAAACCGCTCTATCAGGGTCATCCGGAATTCGAAGGTTTCGAGGTGATCCAGACCATCGGCCAGAACGACTGACCGATGATCACAGGTCCGCTCAGGAAGGCGGGCTGCAACATATGACGGAGGCTCCGCGTGATTGACTTCAAAGCCGCGATCCGGACGATCCCGGACTATCCGAAGCCGGGTATCCAGTTCCGCGACATCACCACGCTGCTCAGCGAACCGGCCGCCTTCCGAGCCTCCGTCGATGCTCTCGTCGCACCCTATGCCGACAAAAAGATCCGGCATGTGGTCGGGATCGAGGCGAGAGGCTTCATTCTCGGCGGCGCTCTTGCCCATCAGCTCACCGCAGGTTTCATCCCCATTCGCAAGAAGGGCAAGCTGCCGCGCGAGACAGTCTCCGTCACCTATGAGCTGGAATACGGTGAGGATGAGATGGAACTTCATCGGGATGCCATCCGTCCGGGCGAGCGAATCCTCCTCACCGACGACCTGATCGCCACGGGCGGTACCGCGGTCGGGGGCGTGAAATTGCTCCGTGATCTCGGAGCTGAAATCGTCGCGGCCTGCTTCCTCGTCGATCTGCCGGATCTCGGCGGCTCCAAGAAGCTTCGCGAGATGGGCGTCGATGTGCGCTGCCTTTGCGAGTTCGAAGGCGACTGAGCGCGGAGCGTGAAGGACCAGCCGCCCGCATTCGACCAAGGGTTCTGCGAAAGGCTCGAACAGCTTCTCGTCTGGCGTCGGGACGTGCGGCGCTTTCGAACGGAGTCCGTCGACGAAGGAGCGTTCGAGACGGCACTCCGTGCCTTCGATCTCGCGCCGTCGGTCGGCAACAGCCAGCCCTGGCGCCTCGTGCTCGTCGAAAGTGAGAAGGCGCGCACTGTCGTTCGCACAAGTTTCGCGCGGTGCAATGCAGCCGCCCTCGAAGCGACCGAGCCGGAGAAGGCGGACCTCTACGCGCGGCTGAAGCTCGAGGGGCTGAGAGAAGCGCCGATCCAGCTCGCCGTTTTCTGCGACGCCGAACCGGAGCAGGGCCACGGTCTTGGTCGGCGTACCATGCCGGAGACGCTCGCTTATTCCGCTGCCGGAGCGGTGGCCATGTTTTTGCTTTTCGCCCGCGCCCATGGAATTGGCGTCGGCTGGGTTTCGATTCTGGAGCCGGAGACCGTGACTAAGGCGCTCGACGTACCAGCGAACTGGACTCTCGTCGCCTATCTCTGCATCGGCTATCCCGAGCAGGAAGACGACGTGCCCGAGCTCGAACGCGTTGGCTGGCAGGCGCGGCGCGAGGAGCAATCCATCCTGCGCCGCTGAACTCTCCGCCTCATTCGCTGGTTGCGATGAAGGCTGCCCCGTCGAAGGTCATCACGGAAACGCCGTCCTGATTCGTGGCTTCGACACCGAAGGCGATGATCCCCCAACCGGGCTTCGACTTGGACACCCGCTTCTCGGTGATCTGATGCCGATAAGCGATCGTGTCTCCGGCGTAGACGGGCCGCGTCCAGCGGATGTTCTTCACGCCGGGCGAAGGGCCGAAGTTCGGCATCGGATTGCCGTCAGCAAGCCAATCCTTGAGCATCTCCTTCCTCCAGGCAACGTTCAGCTTCATATAGGCCGCCGTCGTATGCCAGCCGGAGGCGCAATGACCTCCAAAGAGCGTCTTCTTGGCGAGGTCCGGATCGAGGTGGAAACGCTGCGGATCGTATTTCGCTGCGAAATCCAGAATCTCGCGCGCGGAAAAATGATGGCTGCCGAGCTCGTAGGTGACGCCTTCTTCGATCGTATCCCAGAAGCTCATGCCGCCGCTCCCTCTTCATAGCCCTTCCGGGTGAGGCAGAGGAGCAGATGCTCGCAGACCCCCGCCGTTTTACCGTGCTGGTTCGAGACTTCGGTTCTGATCGTCACGATGCCGAGATGCGGCTTCTTGGACGAGGCGCGCGAGGAGAGCACGGTGGACGTGCCGGTCAGCGTATCGCCCGGCCGGACAGGTGTCTTCCAGTCCATATATTCGACGCCACCGGAGCCTTGCGACGTGGAGTCGAGCAGATAGGTGTCGCAGATCATGCGCATCATCATGCCGCAAAGATGCCAGCCAGAGGCCGAAAGGCCGCCTAGCATCGATGCCGTTCCTGCTTCCTCGTCGAGATGGAAGGGCTGCGGATCCCATTCGCCCGCGAATTCGATAATCTCTTGCTTCGTCACCTCGTAGGGGTCGAGATCAAAGACCCGGCCATCGGTGAAATCTTCCAGAACGTATTTCGACATCGGCTCCTCGTCCCACTGGATCGGTCCGACCCTATTATGGGAGCGCGCGCCGGAAAGCGAACCACTGCCGGTCCGGCGCCTCTGCGAACTCAGGCGCGTCCGGCCTCGAAATCCTCTTGCAGCTCCTCCAGACCGATCGTACCGGCCTCATCGACTTTCGACCTGTCTTTCTCCGGGATGACGTCGTTGACCGCATCGAGACGCTTCCATCGCGCGAGCGGAGCCTCGCCCTTCTCGTCGGGCACGTGCCTTGCAGTTTCGACCCTTTGGAATTTGTGGATATAACGCGGGCAATTGACGAAGATCGCCTTCGGTTCGACCTCTGCAAAAAGCTTCGCTCCCGGATATCCGTCGTCCGCATTCGCGGGCCGCAAGCGCGCTGTGCCATTAATCCGCAAGCGCCGCGGGGTTTCGAGATCGATGAAGAGCATGCCGATCTTGCCCGACCCGTCGATGTTTCCTGCGGAGAGGAACATGCCGTTCCCATCGTAGAAGGGGAATGTCAGCAATCCGTCCTTCTCGCGGACGAAGCCCTTCGGACCCGCCTTGTAGGATACGGTCGGTTGGCCGGTCGGGTCGACGGTTGAAAGGAAGAAGTAATCCAGCGACTGAATGAAGGCGATATCGTCCTCGTTCAGCGCGTCATGGACGATCATTTCGTCCAGCCGGTTTGCCAGCGGCTCGGTTCCCTGCGTTTCCTGGATGCGCCGGTGGCACTCCTGATAGAGTTTCGACATTCGTGCCTGTCCTCCCGAATTCTCTTGTTGTGCCAGTGTCGCCGCAGCTTTTCCCTCGTATTTTCTATCGCCTGCGAAAAACGCCAACAACCACTCGATCGCTCGGCAGCTAAAACGGCGAAGGATAGCGGCCGTAGCGGCAACGGACGTGAACCTGCTGAAGGATGGCAGATGCGTCCGCAGATTTCCCTGCCTAGTCTGACCGCCGAAGGTCCCGTCAGGAGCCGATGCCAAGGACCGGGTAGAGCGAGGCAATCAGAAAGAGCGCCATCGTCACGTTGAAGATTTTCAGACGTCGGGCGTTCGACAACCATCGCCGGACCACCGTCCCGACCCAGGCCCAAAGGGAGATCGCAGGGAAGCAGACGAGGGCGAAGGCCGCCGCGACGATTGCGACCGAGAGGAGTGAGCGGTCGGGCGCATAGAGCGTGATTGCCGACAGGCCCATGGCCCATGCCTTGGGATTGACCCACTGGAACGCCGCTGCCTGAAGGAATGTCATCGGTCGGCTTTCAACGTCCATCTTTTCCGGCGGCGACGCGTTGGCGATTTTCCAGGCGAGCCAGAGGAGATAGGCAACTGATACGATCTTCAGAACAGTATTGAGAATGGGCGCAGCATCGAACAATGCCATCAAGCCCATTCCGACCAGAAAGATCATCACGGAGAATCCGATCAGGATGCCCATCATATGCGGGATTGTGCGTCGGAAGCCGAAATTGGCGCCCGAGGCCATCAGCATCAGATTGTTTGGCCCCGGCGTGATCGTCGCGGCGAACGTAAAGCCCAGAAGAGCTATCAAAACGGCCGGGTTCATCATCTCGGCTTGCCTCTCTGTGGAATTCGGCGCAATTCTAGAGCTGCAAAGTCGCAATGTGCCGTCAATTGAGCTCATCAAGCTTCAAAATTCGCAATAAATGACGACAATCGATCCAATCAGCGACCGAATATTGCGCGAACTTGTTCGCGACGGCCGACTGAGCAATGTACAGCTTGCCCAGCGTATCGGCCTCTCGCCGTCGGCCTGTCTGCGCCGGGTGCAGGAGCTCGAACGCATGGGCGTGATACGCGGGTATCGCGCCGTCCTCGACCCGGAGCGTATGGGTCGCGGCTTCGTTGCCTATGTCACGGTCGGTCTGTCGCTGCATACCAAGGCGGCGCAGGAGGGGTTCGAGCGCGCGATGGCTGGTGCGCGCGGTGTGGTCGAATGCCACAACATCGCCGGTGCCTTCGAATATCTCATGCGGGTCGAGAGCGCCGATCTCGCCAGCTACAAGCGCTTCCACACCGAGATTCTCGGCACACAGGCGAATGTCAGCGCCATCACCTCTTATGTCGTGATGGGATCACCTAAAGACGAGCGGGCCACCTGAATGTGATGTCGGCTGACGAACGTGATCCGCTTCCGCGCTTGAAGCCGGCTCATCCGACTGATATCTTTGGAATTGTCCAAGGGGAGTTCCGGCAGAGGAACTGAGAGGCCGCTATCAACGCGCGGCGACCCGTAGAACCTGATCCAGTTCGTACTGGCGTAGGGATGGAAGAAGGCCGCGGGTCAAGTCTCAGCCTCGTTTCCGAAGGCATTTCGCGGCAGCTTTTCGATCACCGATGACAGCACTGGATCTCCAACGCTTCGACCCTCACCGGTCCGCAAAAGGAGAGCCACTACATGAATGCCATCACGCCGACGGTCACCGCGGGGCCGCTCCAGGCATCGCGCAAGATCTATCTGTCCGGCACAGCCTATCCGGACATTGCCGTTCCGCTTCGTGAGATTGCCGTCCACCCGACGGCTGGCGAGCCGCCCGTGACGGTCTATGATTCTTCCGGCCCTTACACCGATCCGAATGCCGCGATCGATATCGCGAGGGGCCTGCCGCGCAACCGCGCCGAATGGGCGAGAGGCAGCGGCGATACGGAGGAATACAAGGGCAGGGCCTTGCGGCCGGAAGACAACGGTAATCTGCCTGAAGACAAGATCACACCGGCCTTTCCCATTGTTCACAAACCGCTGCGCGCCAAGGACGGCAAGGCCGTGACGCAGCTCGCCTATGCCCGCGCCGGGGTCGTGACGCCCGAAATGGAATTCGTCGCAATACGCGAGAATTTGGGCCGTGCTTCGTTGAAGGAGGCGCTGGCACGCGACGGTGAGCCCTTCGAGGCCGAGATCCCTGATTTCATCACGCCCGAATGGGTGCGCGACGAGGTCGCGTCGGGCCGCGCGATCATCCCCGCCAACATTAACCATCCGGAACTCGAACCGATGGCGATCGGCCGGAACTTCCTGACAAAGATCAACGCCAATATCGGCAATTCGGCCGTTACCTCCTCCATGGCGGAAGAGGTCGAGAAGATGGTCTGGGCTATCCGCTGGGGCGCGGATACGGTGATGGACCTGTCGACGGGCCGCAACATCCACAACATCCGCGACTGGATCATCCGCAACGCCCCTGTGCCTATCGGCACAGTGCCGATCTATCAGGCGTTGGAGAAGGTCGACGGCATCGCCGAGAATCTCACCTGGGAGGTTTTCCGCGATACGCTGATCGAGCAGGCCGAGCAGGGCGTCGACTACTTCACCATCCATGCCGGCGTTCGCTTGCATCATATTCCGCTCACCGTCGATCGCGTCACCGGCATCGTCAGCCGAGGTGGCTCGATCATGGCGAAGTGGTGCCTGCACCATCACCGCGAGTCGTTCCTCTACGAGCATTTCGACGAGATCTGCGACATCTGCCGCGCCTATGATGTCTCGTTCTCGCTCGGCGATGGCCTGCGCCCCGGCTCCATCGCAGACGCCAACGATCGCGCCCAGTTCGCCGAACTCGAAACCCTCGGCGAACTGACGAAAATCGCCCGGGCGAAAGACTGCCAGGTGATGATCGAAGGCCCCGGCCACGTGCCGATGCACAAGATCAAGGTGAACGTCGAAAAACAGCAGAAGCTCTGCGGCGATGCCCCGTTCTATACGCTCGGGCCGCTCGTCACCGACATCGCACCGGGATACGACCACATCACGTCAGGCATCGGCGCGGCGATGATCGGCTGGTTCGGCACGGCGATGCTCTGCTACGTGACCCCGAAGGAGCATCTGGGACTGCCGGACCGCGATGACGTGAAGACCGGCGTCATCACCTACAAGATCGCGGCGCATGCGTCGGACCTCGCCAAGGGCCATCCGGCGGCGCAGGTGCGGGACGACGCCTTGTCCCGTGCCCGCTTCGAGTTCCGTTGGGAGGATCAGTTCAACCTTTCACTCGATCCCGACACGGCGCGGCTCTATCACGACGAGACCTTGCCGAAGGAGGCGCACAAGACGGCGCACTTCTGCTCCATGTGCGGCCCGAAATTCTGCTCCATGCGGATTTCCCACGACATCCGCTCAGAGGCCCAGAAGGAGGGTATGGAGAAGATGGCGCAGAAATATCGCCAGGGCGGCGACCTCTATATGCCGGCTGACGAGGCCGCGGCGAAGACGAAACCTGCGGAGTAGTCTCATGCGGATATCCGTCATCGGAGCAGGGGTCGCGGGGCTCTGCGCCGCCGTGACCCTCGCCGAACGTGGGGCCCGCGTGACAGTCCACGAAAAGGCAGATGCGCTCGGTGCTCAGGCGGCATCCTGGCTCGCCGGCGGCATGCTGGCGCCCTGGTGCGAGACCGAAAGCGCCGACCGCGGCATCGTCGATCCGGGTCTTGCCGCGATCGACTGGTGGGCCGAGCGTGTGCCGGACGTGCGGCGCACCGGCACGCTCGTTGTCGCGCCGGCCCGCGATGCGAACGAACTCAGCCGTTTCGCGCGACGGATCGGCGATCAAGGCACGCGTCTCGACGCCGAGGCGGTCGATGCGCTGGAGCCGGACCTAGCCGGGCGCTTCCGGCAAGGGCTGTTCTATGGCGACGAGGCCCACCTCGATCCACGTTCTGCGCTGGAAGCATTGGCGGTGCGGCTGCGCGATGTTGGCGGCGAGATACGGTTCGCCTCGCAGCTCGAGCCGACCGACGCCGAAGGAGATGTCGTCATCGACTCCCGGGGCATCGCGTCTGAGCAAAACGAACTCCGCCCCGTGCGCGGCGAAATGCTGATCTTGCGGACAGGCGAGATCACGCTTTCCCGTCCTGTCCGCCTGCTCCATCCGCGCATGCCGGTCTATGTCGTGCCGCGGGCCGAGGGGCGCTTCATGGTCGGAGCCACGATGTTGGAAAGCGGTTCGATCGCAGGGATGACGCTCCGCTCTGCGGTGGAACTCATGAACGCGGCCTATGCGATCCATCCGGCTTTCGCCGAGGCTGAGGTCGAAGAAATGAGCGCGGGACTTCGGCCGTCGTTCTCTGACAATCTGCCTCGGGTCACGCGATCTGGTCGGATCGTTTCGATCAACGGCCTCTACCGCCACGGCTTTCTCCTAGCACCCTCTTGCGCGCAGAAGGCGGCGGACCTCATCTTCGATCGAATGGATCAGAAGGAGAATACGGCATGAGGATCGTTCTCAACGGCGCGCCTGCCGAAATCCAAGCCGATACCCTGGACCGGGCGCTCGACGAACTGGGCTATGGCGATGCGGTGGTTGCGACCGCACTCAACAGCGACTTCGTGCCCAAGCCCATGCGCAGTGAGACACACATCGCGGAAGACGACCGCATCGAGATCATCGCTCCGATGAAGGGAGGGTGACGCCATGGATATCTATGGAGAAACCTTCGCCAGCCGACTGATGCTCGGCACGGCACGCTATCCTTCGCCCGACATCCTGAAGCAGTCGATCACCGCTTCGGGTGCGGAGATCGTCACGGTTTCCCTTCGCCGCGAATCCGCGAACGAGCGGGCAGGGCAGGCCTTCTGGAACCTGATCCGCGAAACTGGCGTCCGGGTCCTTCCCAACACGGCCGGCTGCCACTCGGTTCGCGAGGCAGTGATGACCGCTCAGATGGCGCGCGAGGTTTTCGGCACGAATTGGGTCAAGCTCGAGGTGATCGGCGATGCCGATACGCTTCAGCCGGATCTCTTCGGGCTCGTCGAGGCGACCCGTATTCTCAGCGACGAGGGCTTTCAGGTGCTCGCCTATACGACCGAGGATCTTGTTGCCGCCGACCGTCTGGTCGAAGCCGGTTGCCGCGTACTGATGCCTTGGGGGTCGCCGATCGGCTCGGCGCGGGGGCTCAACAATGTCTATGGACTGCGAGCGATGCGGGCGCGCTTTCCCGAGGCAACGCTTCTCGTCGATGCCGGTATCGGCGTTCCATCCCATGCCGCGCAGGCTATGGAACTCGGCTATGATGGCGTGCTTCTGTCCTCGGCCGTCGCGCTCGCCGGCGATCCGGTCGCCATGGCCCGAGCCTTCCGTCTTTCGGTCGAGGCCGGCCGGCTCGCCTTCGAGGCCGATCCCCTCCAGCCGCGCGACATGGCCGAGCCCTCGACGCCGGTTCTCGGCCTTGCGAGTTTTGCCTGATGCGCCTCGATCCGTTCTATCTCATCGTCGACAGCGCCGACTGGATCGATCGGCTCGTTCCTCTCGGTGTGCGGCTGGTGCAGCTGCGCGTGAAGGATGAACCCGAAGCGACCCTGCGGGCCCACATCCGGCGGGCCAAAGCCACATGTGACGCTTACGGCTGCCAGCTGATCGTCAACGACTACTGGGAACTCGCGATGGACGAAGGTTGCGACTTCGTCCATCTCGGTCAGGAGGACCTCGCCGGCGCGGACCTATCTGCCATTCGAAAGGCCGGTCTCAAACTTGGCGTCTCGACCCACGACGAGACCGAGCTTTCAACGGCGCTCGCAGCAGATCCGGATTACGTCGCCCTCGGGCCGATCTGGCCGACGATCCTGAAATCCATGAAGTGGGCGCCACAGACGCCCGAAAAGCTCAACCTCTGGCGCCGGGAGGTGGGCGATATTCCGCTGGTCGCCATCGGCGGCGTCACGGTCGAACGCCTGCCGCAGGTCTTCGCCAACGGCGCCGATATCGCAGCCGTGGTCACCGACATTACGCGAAATGCCGATCCAGAGGCGCGAACGGCGGAATGGATTGCTGCGACGAGGGGAAGCCGCGAATAGGCGTTGCCAGCGATCCTTGTTTCACATTCGACCGCGATGCGTGACCTTACTCCATCCCGGCCGGCCGCTCGATCTCGAATTGCAACGTATCGAGAACCTGATCGTACTTGTCGAGCAACTCCATGCGATCCCGCCCGCCGATATAGACGTTGGCGAGTTCGAAGCTGTAGCTGTCCTGATTGGCGAGTTGGCCCAGGTCGTCGCCCTTCTTCACCATGATCTGAACACGGGTGTCCTTCTGCCTGGACTGGATGCGATCCAACGCATTGCGGGCCGGCACATAGGTGACGAGCCCGGGATCGAAGGCGCGCTTGAAGAAGTGGCCGGCCACGTTCCACGAACCGCCGCGCTCCAGCGGCTTCGGCTTGCGGCCGAGCGCAAGATCGAGAACCGTGGCGAAGTGGGAGCGCCCGTGCACCTTGTGGAAGAGGTCGGCATGGGACTGCGAAGCGCGCGGATTGATCTCCAGAAGCCAGACGACGTCGTTCGATTGATCGTAGAAGAATTCGACGTTGAATGGCCCATGCGTATAGCCGATCTGCTGGATGACCTGCCGCGTCACGTCGATCATCCGATGCTGGATTTCGAGCGGCAACTGCGAGGGATATTCGTAGCGCGCGAAGGATGACGAACCCGTCTCGCGCACTGAATCGACGACGCCATAGACCGCGACCCGACCATCGAACGCATAACCTTCCAGCGTGCACTGGGCCCCGCCGATCGAGCTTTCGGCGATGAAGTTCTCACGCATCCCCGTCAGTTCGTCCGGCATGTCGAAGGCGCGCATCGTCTCGACGAACGGATCCGTAATGGCGCGGCCCTTTTCGCGGCAGATCTCCATCGTCTCGTTGAACTGGCGCTCGTCGGTGATCTGATAGGCGAGATAGGAGCGGAACGACTTGACCGGCTTGATCCAGAACGGCGGCATCAGACCGAGCTTGCCATATGCCTCTGGGTCGTGTGGGTCGAAGGCGTGAAAATTCGGAATTGCATCCGGCACGACCTTCTGCTGCTCCATGCGCGACCAGTATTTGTGCTCGCACTTGAACATCGCCTCGACCGGCGGGCCGGGAAGCTCGAAGCGCTCGGCAAGAATCGCTGCGATCATCGTGCCGGGAAAGTCCCAGAAGGACGTGACACCAGCCGGACCGCCGGGGGCTTCCGCCATGCGGGAGGCGGCGAGTTCGATCAGGGCCGAAATGTCCGCGTCGGGATCGTCACGCATCTCGCCATAAGTCAGGGCCGGCACGAAGTCGAACTCGCTCGCGTGCGGCAGTGCTTTCAGCGTTTCCAGATTGAACTCGTCGAGACCGACGAGGAAGATTTGGCGTTTGGTCATGAAGTCCTCCCTCTATTTTCAATTGCGGCGCAGGAAGACCATGTCAAACCAGCTTGCGCGGGATTGTCTCGTCCCAGGAGCGTGCGAAGACACGCGCCTCTCCCTCATAGGCGTCTAGCGAAGCGCGGATGAGAAAAGCATCCTTCGTTGCCGTCAGTGTCGTGCGTGTGACGGTCTCGATCTGCCATTTGCCCCGTTCGAAGCCACGCTTCTGAACGACCGTTCCGCGAATGGAGGCATAGTCGGTCCCGGTATAGGTGTAGGTCTCGCGCGCCTCCCTGCGCACCGTCAGATCGATATCCTCGAAACGCTGAAGCGGATCGATATTGACGATCTCCGCTTCCACGCGGTTCGTGCCCATTCCGAGCGTGACGTTCCAACTGCGGTCCGCCGGCGCGAGCATCGTGGCTGGCGGTCCTTCCGCATTCGCCGGCTCGCCGAGATCGCGCAAAGTCTCCTCCTTCGGTTCGCGGACGGGCAGGACCAGCCGGCTGTGCTCTGGATAGAGCGTGAGACGCGCCGGCTCGGGCGCAGGCCAGGCGAGCGGCCAATAGGAGGTCGAGACCGCGAGCCGAATACGATGGCCCTTCGGAAAGCGCTGGGCGATGTTGTTGAGGTCGACGGTAACCCGATAACGCTTACCCGGCTCTAACGGCGTCGGGTATTCGTGGCTTTCGTAATGGCAAAGATTGAGGATGCCGAAGGAGACGCGGGCCGAGCGATCGTCGGGCGCGACGGCGCAAAGCCGCACCGCGACCTGCGCTACCGGGCGATCGACCACAATCTCCAGTTCGGCGCGCGGCGCGCCGAGGATTTCCAGATCGTCCTCCAGCGGCTCGGTGTCGAAGAGGATCGCGCCGCCATCCTCCATGCGCTGGTCCCAGGGAAGATCGGTGTCTTCGGCGTAAGAGCACCATTTGCCGGCGAAGAGCCCGACCGAGAGCGGCGAGGAGATCGAGAGGGTTTCGAGGTTGCGTCGGTCCTCGCGGCTCTGGAAGAGCCAGCCATTGCCGGTGGGATGGAAGGCGCGCTCCTCGACGAGCGGCGAGGGCCAGACGTCCTCGCCGACCCAGCGGCCTGGGGCGGACGGCGTCATGGGCGAGGAAGGCTCCGCCATCCAGGCGCGCAGCATCGGTTCGTCCTCGATGCCGTTCTCGTCGCCCTTCAGCCAGCGGTCGAACCAGCGCATGGTTTCGCCGAGGAAATCGATCGCCGGGCCGGGTCCGCCCTGATGCGGATATTTGTGCCCCCAGGATCCGACAATCGCCCGGCGCGGCACATCGAGTTTCTGCATCAGGCGGAACACCGGATTGGTGTAGCCGTCGCGCCAGCCGGAGACGGCCATGACCGGCACGTCGATTCGCGAATAGTCCTCGCAGACCGAACCGGATTTCCAATAGGCATCGCGGTGCGGATGGCTCATCCATTCCTTCAGCCAGAGGCCCGAGCCCTCCAGCCGTTGAAGCCACATCTCGCGCCACTTTTCGCCGACGATCTCCGGGTCCGGCGGGCAGGAGTTGAAGGCGAACATGTTCGAGGCCCAGGACAGATTGTCCGTCAAAAGACATCCGCCCATGTAGTGGACGTCGTCGGAATAGCGGTCGTCTGAGGAGCAGACGGTGACGACGGCCCCGATCTGCGGCGGGCGGAGCGCGGCGAGCTGGAGTCCGTTGAATCCGCCCCAGGAAAGCCCGTACATGCCGACCTTGCCATTCGACCAGTCCTGCGCCTCGATCCAGGCGAGAACGTCGAGCCCGTCGGTCATCTCCTGAGGAAGATATTCGTCGGTGAGGACGCCTTCGCTGTCACCCGAGCCGCGCAGATCGACCCGGATGCCAGCATAGCCATGCGCTGCAAAATGGGCGTGCATCTCGTGATCGCGCACCCGCTTGTTGTCGCGCCGGCGATAGGGGATCATTTCGAGGATCGCCGGAACGCGCCCGCTCTCTTCCGGCCGCCAGATCTTCGCGGCAAGGCGTATACCGTCGCGCATGGCGATCCAGACGGTTTCCTCGATGATGATATCGGCCATCGCCCTCAGCTCCCCGATTCAGACGGGTCCTGTAAAAGTCGTATGGTGGGAATTTATCAAGGGCGGGCAGGCGCTTTCGGCGCGAGGCGATGCGAGAATGCCGGCCGACAAACTCGATTTGCAGCTCTCTGTCGGGCGCGCGCCGACGCTCCCGCGCCACGTTTCGCGGCCGGGCCTCGCGGTGTCGGATCCTCGTCATCGCGCGCCGTCTTCGGTGACGGGCTTGCGCTGCGCCGGAGGCGAACCTCCGAAAAGGTAGTATAGTCTGGCTCGCCTCCGGCGCAGCCGCACGGCGTTTTGCGGAACCCGTTTCACCTGAAAGAGCGGAACCCCGATTGCGGGGCGGGCGCGATGGGAAGCCGGCTTGCGCCAATAATCGCCATCGGCTCTCGAAGATCCGACCGGCATCGCCCCGCAACGAAACCCGCGACGCGTCCAAAGCGGACGAGGCGGGATTGCGGAACGGCGCGGACAGCGCTTCGTCCATTCTTTCGCGGTGGCTGTTGGCGTTTCACGCCGGAGACCAGCGTTCAAGCGGACCAATCCGCGCCCGCCTCATAGTGGGCGAGGAGCCAACGGAGCCACGGGCCGTCCGAGTCGCCACACCTCTCCGGAAGAGGCACGCGCCGCGGACGCCGTCCACAGCCCCAGAGCGATCCCGGCGATCGTTCCAGCCCGTTCGGGGCCGCGGTGAGGGGAGTATGGGGGATCGCGTCAGAGTGGGGATAAGTTTTCATAGTTGAGGGCATGGCCGCGACGGTATCCGAGTCGCTCTCCCTCCGCCTTACCCGCGTCCAACATGAAAGCCCGCCTAATCTTCGCTGGCAGGGAGCTACCGGTTTCGCCCTTCATGGGCGAGCCTTGGTCGTTCCCCACGCAGACGCCGAGCGTCAGGATATTGCCCAAGCCGACGAACCAGGCATCGCGTGGTTCCTGACTGGTTCCGGTCTTGTCCGCGCGCATCCTGCGTCCGGCCGAAACCGGGCGCAATCTCGACGCGCCGCTTTTCTCCGCTCAGACGTTGAACTTGAACAGCATCACGTCGCCGTCGGCCACCACATATTCCTTGCCTTCGTCGCGGGCCTTGCCGGCGTCCTTGGCGGGGACTTCGCCGCCGAGGGTGACGTAGTCGTCATAAGCAATGGTCTGGGCGCGGATGAAGCCTTTTTCGAAGTCCGTATGGATCACGCCGGCCGCCTGCGGGGCTTTCGCGCCCTTGTGGACCGTCCAGGCGCGTGTTTCCTTCGGGCCCGCGGTGAAATAGGTGATGAGGTCGAGGAGATCGTAGCCGGCGCGGATGAGACGGTCGAGGCCGGGTTCGGTGAGGCCCATGGTCTCTAGGAATTCGCCGGTCTCCGCCTCGTCGAGCTGGGCGATCTCGGCCTCGATGGCGGCCGAGATGACGACCGCACCCGCACCCTGGGATTCGGCCATCTTGGCGACGTCGGCGGCGTGGTGATTGCCGGTGGCAGCGTCGCTCTCAGCAACGTTGCAGACATAGAGGACGGGCTTCGAAGTGAGGAGATTGAGGGCGCGAAGCGTCCGCCGATCCTCCGGATCGAGGTTTTCCACGATCGTACGAACGGGTTTGCCCTCGTTCAGGGCTTCAAGCGCCTTTTCCATCACAGGAAGCTGGGCGAGCGCCTCCTTGTCCTTGCCGGTGGCCTTCTTGCGGGTGTTGACGACGCGGCGTTCGAGGCTTTCGAGATCGGAGATCATCAACTCGGTCTCGACCGTCTCGGCGTCGGCTACGGGGTCGATCTTGCCTTCCACATGGGTGATGTCCTCGTCCTCGAAACAGCGCAGCACGTGGACGATGGCGTCGACCTCGCGGATATTGGCGAGGAACTGGTTGCCGAGGCCTTCCCCCTTGGACGCACCGCGCACAAGGCCGGCGATGTCGACGAAGGTGATGCGCGTCGGGATGATATTTGCCGACTTCGCAACGCCGGCGATGTTCCTAAGGCGCGGATCGGGTACCGCGACGTCGCCGGTGTTCGGCTCGATGGTGCAGAACGGATAGTTCGCGGCCTGTGCGGCTGCGGTCTTGGTAAGCGCGTTGAAAAGCGTCGACTTGCCGACATTCGGCAGGCCGACGATGCCGCATCTGAAACCCATGGGGTCGATCCTTCGAAATCATGTTTCGGGCGCGGAAAGGGGGAGGGCGCACCCACGCTGGTTGACGCGCTCAATGCAGCGCAATCAACGGCGGGTCAACATTTCGAAGGCTGGAAGAGTTCGGGCGGGGCTTATTCGCCGGAATCGCCGGGCTGCATGCCGAGGGCCTGCAGATAGAGGTCGAGGATCGCCTCCTGCTCCTGCCGCTCGTTCTGATCCTGCTTGCGGATCGAGATGATCTTGCGCAGCACCTTGGTATCGAAGCCGGTGCCTTTTGCTTCGGCATAGACGTCCTTGATGTCGTCAGCGATTGTCTTCTTTTCTTCCTCCAGCCGCTCGATGCGCTCGACGAAGGAGCGGAGGTGGTCGCCGGCAACGGCGGTAACGTCGGACATCTGAAAAAATCTCCAGAAAAAAGTGAGCAATAGGGACACGGGTGAGCGCTGGGCATGCCGCGCGAGGAAACTTGCCGCGAGGTCTAGCCGCGCGGCCGGTTCCTGCCAACAGGTGGCATCACAGGGTTAACAAGCGATTAGCCTCAAACCGCTGGCGGAGCAATTCGCGGCTGCGGCGTCAGTGCTGCGGCTTGCTGGTTTCGAATGTGGTCTGGCTCTCGGCCGACGCCTCGCGCTGGTGCTTTTCGCGCCATTCGTCGTAGGGCATGCCGTAGACGATCTCTCGGGCCTCGTCCTTCGTGAGGTCGTCGCCGCGGGCGTTGGCCGCCTCCTGATACCAGCGCGACATGCAATTTCGGCAGAAGCCAGCCATATTCATCAGATCGATGTTCTGGACATCGGTGCGTTCGCGCAGATGATCGCGAAGTGCGCGGAAGGCGGCGGCCTCCAGTTCGATGCGGCGGGCGTCATCAGATTGATTTTCGGTGGCGGACATTGGCGTGTACCCCTTGCGTGCTGGCTCTCTATCGCGCCATATCGCTTTCGGACGCTGCGGCTTCAAGGTTTGCGGCGAGCCGCGCCGCGCCGAAGGGTCAGGCCGCGGCTAGGAAAGGATGGGATTCGTTCGCCCTGTGATCGTTTTGACAGGATTCCACGCTATGCCAACGTCGCATACCACGACCACACCGGATGAAGGCGCAAACCATATGCCAGAGGCCTCGACCGCTGACGCTGTGCCGAAAACCTTCGGCGCGACGCGGGCGCTTCTTTTGGGCGCGCTGACGCTTGGCGCCTCCGCATTCCTGGGAGCAGGCGAGGCGAAGGCCGATTTTCGCGTCTGCAACGGGACGTCGAACCTCGTCGGCGTCGCCATCGGTTATCGCGCCGAGGCCGGGTGGACCAGCGAGGGCTGGTGGCGTATCCCGGCCGAGAGCTGCAAGCCGCTGATCACCGGACAACTGAAGTCGCGCTACTACTATCTCTACGCCGAAGATGCGAACGGCGAAGCTCGCTGGGCCGGTGAGATCAATCTGTGCGTGGCGGAAAACGAGTTCAGGATCGCCGGGGTCAGCGAATGCCTCAAGCGCGGCTATCAGCGCATGGGCTTTCGCGAATTCGACACGGGCGAACAGGAAAGCTGGATGGTCCAGCTGACCGAACCGCCGCGCAATAATACGGAGACTGAATGAGACGGAACCGAAGCGTAAAGATCCTCGCGACCCTCGGGCCGGCCTCCTCGGAAGAGCACCAGATCGCCGAGCTGCACAAGGCCGGCGCGGATGTCTTCCGCATCAATATGAGCCATTCGAGCCATGATCTGATGCGCGAGTTGGTGGCGCGGATCCGTAAGGTGGAATCCGATCTCGGCCGCCCGATCGGCATTCTTGCCGATATTCAGGGCCCGAAACTGCGCGTCGGCAAGTTCAAGGACGGTTCGGTCGAGCTCGACATCGGCCAGGAATTCACCCTCGACGACAACGACGAGCCGGGCGACAACACGCGTGTCCATCTTCCGCATCCGGAAATTCTCGAAGCGGTCGAGGTGGGCCATCGCCTGCTGATCGACGACGGCCGTCTCTTTCTCGAATGCATCGAGACCGACGGGCGGATGGTGAAGACACGGGTCGTTGCCGGCACAAAGATTTCCGACCGAAAGGGCGTCTCGCTTCCCGATACGACGCTGAAGACCGGTGCATTGACCGAGAAGGATCGCTCGGACCTCGACGCAGTGCTCGAAGCCGATGTGGACTGGGTCGCTCTCTCGTTCATCCAGCGCCCGAGCGATGTCGCCGAGGCTCGCAAGATCGCTCGTGGCCGCGCGCTCCTGATGGCGAAGATCGAGAAACCTCAGGCGGTGGAGCGGCTCGACGAGATCATCGAACTCTCCGACGCGATCATGGTCGCGCGGGGCGATCTCGGCGTCGAGCTGCCGCTCGAAGAAGTGCCCGGCATCCAGAAGCGCATCACGCGCGCCTGCCGCCGCGCCGGCAAGCCCGTGGTCGTCGCGACGCAGATGCTCGAATCGATGATTTCGGCCCCGGTGCCGACCCGCGCCGAGGTATCCGACGTTTCGATCGCGGTCTTCGAGGGCGCAGACGCGGTGATGCTCTCAGCCGAATCGGCTGCCGGCAAGTATCCGACCGAGGCGGTCGCGACCATGGACCGGATCGCGGTTCAGGTTGAAAAGGACCCGCTCTATCCGGGCATCATCTTCGCCCAGCGGCCGGAGCCGGAGGCGACGGGGGCCGACGCCGTCTCACTCGCGGCGCGGCAGATGGCCGAAACGCTCGATGTAGCCGTCATCGTTACCTACACCGCGACCGGTACGACCGGTCTGCGAGCCGCCCGCGAACGCCCGCGTATCCCGCTGCTCGCTCTTTCGCCGATCACCCGTACCGCCCGGCGGCTCTCGCTGGCTTGGGGGCTGCATTGCGTGGTGACGGAAGATGCCCAGGATCTCGACGACATGGTCGACAAGGCCTGCCGTATCGCGGTCGAGCAGGATTATGCCGTGGCCGGCGAGAAACTGATCGTCACAGCCGGCGTCCCGCTACGCCAGCCCGGGGCGACGAACATGCTGCGGATCGCCTATATCGGCTCGGACGGCTTGTCGGCCGTCTGACAAGCTCCGGCAACACCGTTCGTGGGTGCGCGTGCCGGTGGGCGTGCCCACTCGTCGGCGACGGCCGCGCGTCTGACCGCAAGCTTCGTCGATCCCCTTGCCCTTTTGGCGCCGTGGCCTTAAATCGCGCCGGAACTTTGATCCCGCCAATCAGGAAAGAAGGCAGCGGAGAGGCTAATGGCCAAGAGCAAATTCGAGCGCAACAAGCCGCATGTTAACATCGGCACGATTGGTCACGTTGACCATGGCAAGACGTCCCTGACGGCAGCGATCACGAAGTACTTCGGCGACTACCGCGCCTATGACCAGATCGACGCGGCTCCCGAGGAGAAGGCGCGCGGCATCACGATCTCGACGGCGCACGTTGAGTACGAGACGGAGAGCCGTCACTATGCCCACGTCGACTGCCCGGGCCACGCCGACTACGTGAAGAACATGATCACGGGCGCTGCCCAGATGGACGGCGCGATCCTCGTCTGCTCGGCGGCCGACGGCCCGATGCCGCAGACCCGCGAGCACATCCTTCTCGCCCGCCAGGTCGGCGTTCCGGCGATCGTGGTCTTCCTCAACAAGGTCGACCAGGTCGACGACGAGGAGCTTCTGGAGCTGGTCGAGCTCGAGGTTCGCGAGCTTCTGTCGTCCTACGAATTCCCGGGCGACGACATTCCGATCGTCAAGGGTTCGGCTCTCGCGGCTCTCGAAGACTCCAATAAGGAGATCGGTGAGAACGCGGTTCGCGAGCTGATGAAGGAGGTCGACGCCTACATCCCGACGCCTGCGCGTCCGATCGACCAGCCGTTCCTGATGCCGATCGAGGACGTGTTCTCGATCTCGGGCCGCGGCACGGTTGTGACGGGCCGCGTCGAGCGCGGTGTCGTGAAGGTCGGCGAGGAAGTCGAGATCGTCGGCATCAAGGACACGCGCAAGACGACGGTGACCGGCGTCGAGATGTTCCGCAAGCTGCTCGATCAGGGCCAGGCTGGCGACAACATCGGTGCTCTCATCCGCGGTATCGACCGTGAGGGCGTCGAGCGTGGTCAGGTTCTGTGCAAGCCGGGTTCGGTGAAGCCGCACACGAAGTTCAAGGCCGAGGCCTACATCCTCACCAAGGACGAGGGCGGCCGTCATACGCCGTTCTTCACGAACTACCGTCCGCAGTTCTACTTCCGCACGACGGACGTGACGGGCGTGTGCACGCTGCCTGAAGGCACCGAGATGGTGATGCCGGGCGACAATGTGACGATGGACGTGACGCTGATCGTTCCGATCGCGATGGAAGAAAAGCTGCGCTTCGCGATCCGCGAAGGCGGCCGCACCGTCGGCGCAGGCATCGTCGCGAGCATCGTCGAGTAAGACGATCGAGAGACGCCTGAAGCTGTCAGCAGCAAATAGACATGATCACAACGGGTCTTAAAACCCGTTGTGCGGTCGGTGCCGACAGCTTTCGGCAAACATCCAGTTAGGCGAGAGCGGGTCCTTTGCGACCCGCTTTCTGCATTGACCGACCGCAAACATTCCTGCGAATGCGTTGAGTCTGGCCTCGCTTGTACAAGCGTATTAGAGCGCGGGAGAGTTATTAGATGCAGCTCAAACCCACCGTTGTAACTGGTGTTGCTGGGTTCGTCGGCTTCCATCTCGCAAAAGCGATAATCCAAAGCGGCGGAAGCGTCGTCGGCCTAGACAATCTGAACGACTATTACGATGTCGGCCTCAAGGAAGCCCGGCTGAGCGAACTCTTACAGTTCGAAAGTTTCCGGTTCGAACGGCTCGATCTTGCCAACGCCGATGCCGTTGCGGCGCTTGTTGCAAAGACGAAGCCGGAAGTCGTCATCCATCTCGCCGCTCAGGCGGGCGTTCGCTATTCCATCGACAATCCTGGCGTCTATGCACAGTCGAACCTAGTCGGCTTTTTGTCGGTACTGGAAGCCTGTCGCGCTACGCCCGTTCAACACTTGGTCTATGCCTCCTCCAGTTCCGTCTACGGCACGAACAAGAAGGTGCCCTTCAGCGAGGATGACCCGGTTCTCGAGCCCGTCTCGCTCTATGCGGCGACCAAGCGCGCCAACGAGATGATGGCACGCACATACGCGCATCTCTATCGGATTCCGATTTCGGGACTGCGGTTCTTCACGGTGTACGGACCTTTTGGCCGTCCCGATATGGCATATTTCGGCTTCACGAAGGCGATTACCGAAGGACGGCCAATAAACCTCTTCAACAACGGCCAGATGCTGCGCGATTTCACGTATGTCGACGACGTGATCGAGGGCATCCTGCGGCTCGTCGAATATCCGCCGGGAAGCAACGAGGCTGCACCTCTCGATAGCGGTGGGGCACCTCATGCTATCTACAATATCGGTAACAATAAGCCGGTAGAACTTTCACGCTTCGTCGAGGCGATTGAAACCGCATTGTCGGTGAAGGCGGAGCGTAATTACCTTCCCATGCAGCCCGGCGACGTGCCTGCGACCTTTGCCGATATCCGGCGTCTCGAAAGATTGACCGGCTTTCGGCCACGTACGTCAATCGAGGACGGGATCGCCAAATTCGTCGAATGGTATCGCGGATATTATAGCGGAGGGCGTTCCGCCTAACCCTGAATCAGGTGGGTGAGCGGCCGGTTTTTTCGGTAATTCCCTCACGGAGCGCGGTCAGCCACTGATCGCAGATAGCGTCCTCCGAAAAAAGCTCCTGATAGAGGCGCTGGGCGGCTGACCCGATGCGCTCAGCGTCGCTGCGGTTCGATACAAGACGACCGACCGCATCGGATAGAGCGGCAACATCATTGACCGGCACAATGAGGGAATCGACATCGTCGGTCAGGAACCAGCTGACGCTTCGGCCGTCGGTGGTGACGATTGGTTTCCCGGCCGCTGCTGCTTCCAAAAGTGAATTACTCGTGCCCTCGCCGCGGGACGGTAAGACGAAGATATCGGAGGCGGCGAGAAGTGCCGGAATATCGCGTCGCCAGCCGAGAAATTCGACGCGATCCGCTACGCCTTCCGTTCGCGCGAGGTCCTGGAGCGAGGAAAGCTCCGGTCCTACACCAGCGATCCAGAGATGCGCATCGACAGCTTTCAGGCTGCGGATCAGGACGTCGAAACCCTTGATCGGATTGAGTCGTCCCGATGCGAAGAGCAGAGGCCGGGTTATCGCACTGCGGTCGACAGGACGGAATTCCGGCAGGTCGATGAAGTTCGCGATCATGCGCGCGTCCGGCCGGTTCGCCTTGACGGCGTGTTCGACGAGGTCCGGCGAATTGGCGATAACCATGTCGCACCGGCGGAAGTTCTTCAGGTTATAGGGATTGCCAATCCGGCCGACGGTCAGATGCCTGCCGCCAGGCAAATTGCGGCCGGCTCGGTTCATCCACGCCACCGCTGCGTCAGGTTTTTCCCTCATGAATAGATATCTGAGGCGGGGAAGCGTCAGGAGCTTCGAGATGGTGTCGAAGCGCATTGTTCGGAACGGTATACCATGTTCCGCAAGATAGGCCTCGTGTTCTGCTTTCGGTGTGAGGACGACGAGCTGCGGGTGTCCACGCCTCTGCAAGGCGTTCGCGAGGCGCAGCAGAAACGTCTCGGCGCCGCCAAGCCCGCCATCGATCATGAGATGGATGATCTTCAAGGGATATCTCGCCGGTTCACTGCCGTCTCGTCCATGCTGGTCACTGCGTGTTCTGTCGGTATCGCCGGAAGCCATGGTTGACGCAACGAAGCCAGAGCAGCTTTTCTTTCACTTCACGAAATTGCTTCCCCAGTCCTATGCCTGCGTGAAGTGAGGCTTGCACGTATCGCCGCATGGCCTTCCGCCTCATATCTTCGGATACGAAGCGAACTTTCGTTTCGGTCAGTTCGAGGTTCATCTGCCGGATGCCGAGTGGACTAGTCCGCATCTTCCGGTCGCCCGCGAGCGTAAGGCCGGATGCCTGATATTCCTTGTACTGCAACACGCGATTGACGAAGCGCATTTCGTACTCCTGGGCGATCCGGTTCCAGACGAGGCTCGGAGGGCAATACTTCTCGCCGAAATCGGCAAACGGAAAGAGCCGTCGAACATCGGTCCGAATAAGGTGGCAGGACTCACCGGCAAAGCCGTGCTTGGATTTGATCTCGATCGTGTTGCCGTCGAAGACGTCGCTCGGATAGGGCGTGCAGGCTAAGCTCCCGTCGGGTTTGGCGCACAAGGCCCAGAGACCGGCAGTATTGCTCATTTTGTCTTCGGGAACAGCTTGCCACAGATCGTGCGCGGCAAGCAGAGCATCTTCGACGAGCCAATCGTCGGAATCAAGGATCATGAAGAGCGGTGCTCTAGCTTCCGCGACACCGCGATCAATGGCGATGTGCCGTCCGCTGTTGGGTTGACTGAACGCTCGAATTTCGAAGTTCGCCTCCTTCTTCCATCGCGCGATCAGATGCGGTGTATCATCGGTCGAGCCATCGTCGACGATGATCCATTCGAAGTCGCGGAATCTCTGCCGCCGTATGCTCTCGTAGGTGCGCGGCAACAAATCCGAGCGATTGAAGGTCGGTGTGAAGAGGGTGAGGAAGGGAGCGTTGGACATTCAGACGAAAAACCGCGGTTTTCCAAGGAAGGGAGCCCCCGATGACGCCGCGATCTCCTCGATCCCCTCAAGAGCGTAGCTGAGGGTAAAGCGTTCGTCCACGAGGGGTGCCGTTTCGTAGGGTGTTTCGAGGACGTCTTTGAGGTTTTTTGCGAGGGCTTCCGCATCGCCAGTCCGAGAGAGCCAGCGCGCATAGGGGCCGGTAAGAATTTCGCTGGGGCCCGCCGGGCAATCGGTCGAAACGACCGGCGTTCCGCAGATGAGTGCTTCTGGGAGGACGTTCGGAAACCCCTCGCGGTCCGAGCTGAGAATGAGGGCCGACGCAGCGGCCATGAACGGGAACGGGTTCTCCCGGAAACCTGCGACAACGACCCGCGATTCGCTCGTACGGTCGGCGATCATCTTCTGGAGTTCGGGCGATGGCGGCGTAAGGAGTACGAGTTTTTCCGGCCGGCCGGAACGCCGATATGCGTCGAAAAGGACGTCGTAGCGCTTCGCCGGCGCAAATCTGCCGACATGCAGGATGAACGGCCCGTTCGGCAGATCGGACGGTATATCCGCCCGCTTCGACCGAATTGCTTCGATGTCGTAGGCATTATAGATTATTCGAGATTGCTCGGGCACTGCGCCGAGCAGCGCGAGGTCGTCGACGACGCCCTGTGAAACGCCGATGACCTTCCGGCCATCATACAGATTGCGGAAGAAGCGTGCTCGTCTCTTTCGCCGCCTCTCCGATCGCGAGTCTGCAAGAACTTGTGAGGTCGCGATGTGGATCCAGTGATGGGCACCCTCGATCCCGGCCATGCGCACGATACGATCGGTCGTCGTCAAGGACGACGACACGAAATCGATGCGCTTGCGGTCGTTCTCGCGAGCGAACCAGCGGCGCAGTTTCAGGGCTAGCTGCAGTCTCGTCGCGTAATGAGCAGGATAGACGGACGGCGCACCGGGAAGGCGGGTGACGCGGACGGATGGAGGGATTTCGCGGTCGCACCGCCGGGTAAGCGATAGGACCTCGACTTCATGCCCACGCTCGGCCAAGCCTGCGGCAATTCTCAGCCGGCTGCCGGAGGGCCCGTTGCCCGAGAGTTCGGATATCGCAAGAACGAAGCGCATACAGGTCCTTCGTGGCGGATCGGCCCGGATGAGCTCAATTTGCGGGCACCGCGCTGCGCCGGTTCTCGAAATGCGGGCCGCCACAGTCCGTGCCGGATGGTACTGCAAGCCTCGCCTCAGCCGCCGGATTCAAAGCTCGAAACCGGGCGCGCTGCAGACTTGCATCAAAACTTTCTTCGGTGGCAATACGAGAGCCTCCGGTCCCTGTCCACATCGTCTCGGCGACTGACCGATCGTTCTGGGCATACTGGGAGATCCAGAAGTCGCCGGTGGTTCGCCGAAAGGAGTGCGCATTCGCATGGTCAGTCACGATGTGCCCTCCGACGGCCATTCGCTGAAGCAATTCGTCGAGAATCCGAAGGATTATCTCGGGGATTACACAAGTGTCGTCCTCGTCGCCAACAGCCAGGAGGCCGCCGCAGCGCTAGAATCCGATCGCTTCGGGAGAAAGCCGCTCTTCGTTTTCTTCAACCGGGTCTTTTCGATCCTCAAAACCCGGTTTGAGCGCGACTGCATCCTTGTCACCCGCGCTACTCCGACAGGCTCTGGCCTTGTCTACAAGGGCGAGATCGGCCGTGCAATCGACAGTCTTGACGGCCGGGGCTTCCACGGCATCGTCAATCTGAAGGCTGGGCCAGATGAGCTTCTAAACCCAGATTCGGACTTCGGTTTGAGCGACAGCGCCGCGCTCGATCTCACATCACGCCTGAAGAGCCTCTATTCAGCGGACCGCCTTCCAAGTTCGGGTTTTGCTCTCGCTGTCTGGCTCGCTCAGGCGCGGCCGGGTATCCCGATCTATCTCCTTGGCTTCACCGGAACCCGCTCGATCTCGCAGCGGGTGCTCGCGGTGCACGACTGGACATGGGAGCAGACCGTTCTCCACATGCTGACGACCGCGGGCCTGCTCGATACAGCGCACATCAGCTCCGAGCGCAGCTCTTGGCCGCTGGCACGTTTTCGCTCGGAATTTCCGGAAATCGGAGATAGCGATTTCGCCAAAGCGTCGGCGCAAGTTTTATCCTGGCGGCTTGATGCGACGAACCGAATGGTCGATCTGGTGCTGCGGTCGATCAAGCCGTCGCTGGCGATGTCGCGCTTGATCGACAGGCTACGACCGGCATCGCGCAAACCCGCGGCTCGTGCAAAGCTTATGTCTCGCGCGAACCCTGAAGAGGTGAGGGGCGTCGCGCGCCCGCCTGAAGGATAATGATTGCCGAGACGGGGAGATGTGTTGATTTCCCGCTTTTGCTGACATAAAGAGCATCGCGCATACAGGGGTATAGCTCAGTTGGTAGAGCGGCGGTCTCCAAAACCGCAGGTCGGGGGTTCGAGCCCCTCTGCCCCTGCCATAAAGCGTTTGGGACAGGCGGGACTGACTTCACGCCCGCACGAGAGTTCCATGAACGCGGATTTCCCCCTTGTGAATCACAGTCAAGGGGTTTAAATGATTTTGAAACTGATTGCGCGTGAGGCCGATTGTGGCCGGCACGCGCTTTGTTCGTGACTAATTGTCGGACGAACACCAAGTCGAGTGAGCATGGCCAAAACCAATCCTTTCACGTTCCTTCAGCAGGTGCGCAGCGAAACCTCGAAGGTCACCTGGCCGTCGCGGCGCGAGACGATGATTTCGACCATCATGGTCTTCATCATGGTCACGCTGGCCTCGATCTTTCTGTTCGCGGCAGATCAGGTCCTCGGCTACGTCGTCGGCCTGATCATGAACGCGGGCGCTTAAGGGTTTCGTCTTTTCAAGCGCGCGCTTTTTGAAAAAGCGACATCGGGAGTTTCTGGAATTTAATGGCCGCTCGCTGGTACATCGTCCACGCATATTCGAACTTCGAGAAGAAGGTCGCCGAATCGATCGAGGAGCAGGCCCGGCAGAAGGGTCTGTCCGATAAGTTCGAGAAGATTCTTGTGCCGACCGAGAACGTCGTTGAGGTGCGGCGCGGGCGCAAGGTGAATGCCGAGCGCAAGTTCTTCCCCGGTTATGTGCTGGTGAAGGCCGAGCTCACCGACAAGGTGTTCTCGATGATCAAGAACACGCCGAAGGTGACGGGCTTTCTTGGGCCCGACAATCGCCCTGTGCCGATCACCGAGAAGGAAGCCGATCAGATCCTGAATCACATTCAGGAAGGTGTCGATCGTCCGAAGCCGACGATCTCCTTCGACATTGGCGAGCAGATCCGCGTTTCGGACGGCCCGTTCGCCTCTTTCAACGGGATCGTCCAGGAAGTCGACGACGAGCGCTCACGGCTCAAGGTGGAAGTTTCGATCTTCGGGCGCGCAACGCCCGTCGATCTGGAATTCGGTCAGGTCGAAAAGGTCTGATCGGAATAGGAAGCGCCAGACGCTTCCGTATTCTCGCGGGAGGCGAAAGGGGATACTCAAGCCAAGCCCCTTGGACCGCACCGCGAACTGCGAAACCCCGAAGCTCGAAGTCTTCGGGATCACGAATAGAAGGCAGAGAGAATGGCTAAGAAAGTTGCGGGCCAGCTGAAGCTGCAGGTCCCGGCCGGTTCGGCGACCCCGTCGCCGCCGATCGGTCCGGCGCTCGGTCAGCGTGGTATCAATATCATGGAGTTCTGCAAGTCGTTCAACGCGCAGACCCAGGAGCAGGAAAAGGGCTCCCCGATCCCGGTGGTCATCACTTACTACCAGGACAAGTCCTTCACCTTCGCGATGAAGACCCCTCCGGTCAGCTACTTCCTCAAGAAGGCAGCGAATCTGAAGAGCGGCTCCAAGCTCCCGGGCAAGGAAAGCGCCGGCAAGATCACGCGCGATCAGGTGCGCGAGATTGCTGAGAAGAAGTTGCAGGACCTGAACGCGAACGACGTCGACGCCGCAATGGCGATGGTCGAGGGTTCGGCGCGGTCCATGGGTCTCGAGGTGACGGGTTAATACGATGGCCAAGAAGCAAGGAAAGCGCATCCGCGCAGCCCGCGAGGGCATCGACCGCACCAAGCTCTACGGTCTCGAAGAGGCCGTCGGCATGATCAAGGATCGTGCGTCGAACACCAAGTTCGACGAAACGGTCGAGATCGCGATCAATCTCGGCGTCGATCCGCGCCACGCGGACCAGATGGTTCGCGGCGTCGTCAACCTGCCGAACGGCACGGGCCGCGACGTTCGCGTCGCTGTCTTCGCCCGTGGTGACAAGGCTGAAGAGGCGAAGGCAGCCGGTGCCGATATCGTCGGCGCGGAAGACCTCGTCGAGCAGGTCCAGGGCGGTCAGATCGATTTCGATCGTGCGATCGCGACGCCAGATATGATGGCCCTCGTCGGTCGTCTCGGTAAGGTGCTTGGTCCCCGCGGCCTGATGCCGAACCCGCGCGTCGGAACCGTGACACCGGACGTTACGGCCGCCGTCAAGGCATCCAAGGGCGGTGCCGTGGAGTTCCGCGTGGAGAAAGCCGGTATCGTTCATGCCGGCGTTGGCAAGGCGAGCTTCGGTGCCGACAAGATCACCGAGAACATTCGCGCCTTCGCGGATGCGGTGAATAAGGCCAAGCCCTCGGGTGCCAAGGGTAACTACGTGAAGCGCATCGCTCTCACCTCGACCATGGGTCCGGGCGTGAAGGTCGATCCGTCGACCATGTCGGCCCCGGCGAGCGCCTGATCTTTAAGCGGGTGAATTTCGCGCCCATATGCGGTGCTCACCCGTCACAACGAATTCCGGGGCGACCCGGATGACAAGGGGAGGTGGTTTCGATCGCCTCCTTAATGCCTGTCCGAGACTGTGAGGCGGGCCCCTCCGGGGTGCCCATAATCGTCAGATAGCCTTCATGAGACGGGGTGATGTCCGAATTTTTCAGGGCCGCAAGGTCCTGCAGCTTCGGTTCGAACCTCTGAATGCCTTGCGCCGGCTGCCGGTTCCATTCGGAATGTCACGGTGGTCCGAAGCAAGGGGACAGGATCTCCGAGCACGGCTTCGAAGGTCCAGCCTTTGCAAGCGGTGCGTATGGCAACCGGCTTTCGGAATCTTCGCATGAAGACCTGAAGCCAAACAGGAGAGAGGCAGTGGAAAGAGCGGAAAAGCGCGAATTCGTCACGCAGCTCAACCAGTCGTTCCAGGACGCTGGCGTCGTTGTCGTGGCCCACTATGCCGGTCTCACGGTCGCGAACATGAACGATCTTCGTTCACAGATGCGCGCGGCCGGAGGGACGGTCAAAGTCGCGAAGAACCGCCTTGCCAAGATCGCTCTTCAGGGCACGGACGCCGAAGGCATCTCGAACTTGTTCGAGGGCCAGACGCTGATCGCTTATTCGAGCGATCCGGTCGCGGCGGCCAAGGTTTCCAACGATTTCGCCAAGAAGAACGACAAGCTCGTGATTCTCGGCGGCGCGTTGGGTGCCACCACGCTCGATGCGAACGGTGTGAAGGCTTTGGCCGACCTGCCGTCGCTGGACGAACTGCGCGGCAAGCTTGTGGGTATGATCCAGACCCCGGCTACCCGTATCGCAGGCGTCGTTCAGGCCCCGGCGGGCCAGCTCGCCCGGGTTCTCAATGCGTATGCCACGAAGGACGAAGCGGCGTGAGGTTCAGGTTCCTCGCTGCTCCAACTCAAGTTCGAATCGTAAAGGAAAAGAAACATGGCTGATCTCGCCAAGATCGTTGAAGACCTGTCGGCCCTGACCGTCCTCGAGGCGGCTGAGCTGTCGAAGATGCTCGAAGAAAAGTGGGGCGTCTCCGCCGCTGCTCCGGTCGCCGTTGCCGGTGCCGCTGCTGGTGGTGCTGCTGCCGAAGCCGAAGAAGAGCAGACCGAGTTCACGGTCGTTCTCGCGGACGCCGGCTCTTCGAAGATCAACGTCATCAAGGAAGTCCGTGCCCTTACGGGTCTCGGCCTGAAAGAGGCGAAGGATCTCGTCGACAACGCGCCGAAGCCGATCAAGGAAGGCGTCGACAAGGACGAGGCCAACAAGATCAAGGAACAGCTCGAAAAGGCTGGTGCCAAGGTCGAGCTCAAGTAAGTGCGGCTCTTGCCGCGCTGAAACAATCGCGTTTCAACGTGGGCGGGACGGCAAAATGCCGTTCCGCCTTCCGTGCTGAAAAGAGGTTTCGCGAAAGTCGCGCGCTTCGAACGTGGGTGAAGGTCCGGCGATACAGGGCTCCAGGCGCGTTTCCTGACGTCTCTTCGATGAGCCGTGAGGAAACGCGGGAACCTCGGGCGCATTGAGGTTCGCCTTGACGTTTGCCCCGCGCGATTTGCCGGCGCGCGGGTCTCTCCCTTCGACGGGAGATGCAATTGAAAGCCCTCTGGTCAAGGGCGATATGTTACGAGAGGAGCGACGATGTCACAGACGACGACGTTCAGCGGTCGCAGACGCGTACGCAAGGTTTTCGGTCACATTCCCGAAGTTGCCGAGATGCCGAACCTGATCGAGGTCCAGAAGGCCTCCTACGATCAGTTTCTCATGATCGAGGAGCCGGAAGGCGGACGTACCGACGATGGCCTCCAGGCCGTCTTCAAGTCGGTTTTCCCGATCCAGGATTTCTCCGGACAGGCGATGCTCGAATTCGTGAAATACGAGTTCGAACCGCCGAAGTTCGATGTTGAAGAGTGCCGTCAGCGCGACCTCACCTATGCCGTTCCGCTGAAGGTGACATTGCGCCTGATCGTGTTCGATGTCGACGAGGACACCGGTTCCAAGTCCATCAAGGACATCAAGGAGCAGGACGTCTACATGGGCGACATGCCGGTCATGACCGGCAATGGTACGTTCATCGTGAACGGCACCGAGCGTGTGATCGTCTCGCAGATGCACCGCTCGCCGGGCGTCTTCTTCGACCACGACAAGGGAAAGACCCACTCGTCCGGAAAGCTGCTCTTCGCCGGTCGCGTGATCCCCTATCGCGGCTCCTGGCTCGACATCGAGTTCGACGCCAAGGACGTTGTCCATGCGCGTATCGACCGGCGCCGTAAGATCCCTGCGACGAGCCTTTTGATGGCGCTCGGCATGGATGGCGAGGAAATTCTCTCGACCTTCTACAACTTCGTCGAGTTCAAGAAGGACAAGCAGGGCTGGCGTGCGCCGTTCTCGGTCGAGCGCGTGCGCAATCAGGGCATGATCACCGATCTGGTCGACGCCGATTCCGGCGAAGTCCTGGTCGAGGCCGGCAAGAAGGTCACAGCGCGTCAGGCCCGCAAGCTCGCCGAGCAGGGCGTCAAGGCGTTCCGCGTCTCTGAAGAGGATATCTACGGCAACTATCTCGCTGAAGATATCGTCAACTTCGAGACGGGCGAGGTCTATCTCGAAGCCGGAGACGAGCTGGACGAGAAGACGCTCCAGGTGCTGATCGACGCCGGCTACGAGAGCTTCCAGGTTCTCGATGTCGACCACGTCAACATCGGCTCCTACATCCGCAACACGCTGGCGGTGGACAAGAACGAGAGCCGTCAGGACGCGCTCTTCGACATCTACCGCGTGATGCGTCCGGGTGAGCCGCCGACGATGGAAACGGCCGAGGCCATGTTCCAGTCGTTGTTCTTCGACGCCGAGCGCTACGATCTTTCGGCCGTTGGCCGCGTGAAGATGAACATGCGTCTCGACGTTCAGGCCGAGGACACCGTCCGCGTTCTGCGCAAGGAAGATATCATCGCCGTCGTCAAGACGCTGGTGGACCTGCGCGACGGCCGCGGCGAGATCGACGACATCGACAATCTCGGCAACCGCCGTGTGCGTTCGGTCGGCGAGCTGATGGAGAACCAGTACCGCGTCGGCCTGCTTCGCATGGAACGCGCGATCAAGGAGCGCATGTCTAGCGTCGAGATCGACACGGTCATGCCGCAGGATCTGATCAACGCCAAGCCTGCGGCAGCCGCCGTGCGTGAGTTCTTCGGGTCCTCGCAGCTCTCGCAGTTCATGGACCAGACGAACCCGCTCTCGGAGATCACCCACAAGCGCCGTCTCTCGGCGCTTGGACCGGGCGGTCTGACCCGCGAGCGTGCCGGCTTCGAAGTGCGCGACGTGCATCCGACGCATTACGGCCGCATCTGCCCGATCGAGACGCCGGAAGGCCCGAACATCGGTCTCATCAACTCGCTGGCGACCTTTGCCCGCGTCAACAAGTACGGCTTCATCGAGAGCCCGTACCGGCGCGTCGTCGACGGCAAGGTGACGAGCGAGGTCGTCTATCTTTCGGCGATGGAGGAATCCAAGCATCACGTCGCGCAGGCGAACGCAGTGCTCACCGACGACATGACGTTCCAGAACGAGTTCGTCGTCTGCCGTCATTCCGGCGATGTCTTCATGACGCCGCGGGAGAACGTGGATCTGATGGACGTCTCGCCGAAGCAGCTCGTTTCGGTCGCAGCCGCGCTCATTCCGTTTCTCGAAAACGATGACGCGAACCGCGCTCTCATGGGTTCGAACATGCAGCGTCAGGCCGTGCCGCTGGTGCGCGCCGAAGCGCCGTTTGTCGGCACCGGCATGGAGCCGATCGTTGCCCGTGACTCAGGCGCCGCGATCGGAGCCCGTCGTACGGGTATCGTCGATCAGGTCGATGCGACGCGTATCGTTATCCGCGCGACGGAAGACCTCGAAGCCGGCAAGTCGGGCGTCGACATCTACCGGCTGATGAAGTTCCAGCGCTCGAACCAGAACACCTGCATCAACCAGCGTCCGCTGGTCGCGGTGGGTGACCGGGTCGAGAAGGGTGATATCCTCGCCGACGGTCCGTCGACCGATCTCGGCGATCTCGCCCTCGGCCGGAACGTGCTCGTCGCGTTCATGCCGTGGAACGGCTACAACTACGAGGACTCGATCCTCCTGTCCGAACGCATCGTCTCCGACGACGTCTTCACCTCGATCCATATCGAGGAGTTCGAGGTCATGGCGCGCGACACCAAGCTCGGACCGGAAGAGATCACGCGGGATATCCCGAACGTTTCGGAAGAGGCCCTGCGCAATCTCGACGAGGCCGGCATCGTTTATATCGGAGCCGAGGTCCAGCCGGGAGACATTCTCGTCGGCAAGATCACGCCGAAGGGCGAAAGCCCGATGACGCCGGAGGAAAAGCTCCTTCGCGCCATCTTCGGTGAGAAGGCTTCGGATGTCCGCGATACGTCGAGCCGTATGCCTCCCGGCACCTACGGCACGGTCGTCGAGGTGCGCGTGTTCAACCGGCACGGCGTCGAGAAGGACGAGCGTGCCATGGCCATCGAGCGCGAGGAGATCGAGCGTCTCGCCAAGGACCGGGACGACGAGCAGGCTATTCTCGACCGTAACGTCTACGGCCGTCTGATCGAGATGCTCTCCGGCAGGCAGGGCATTGCGGGTCCGAAGGGCTTCAAGCGCGGCACCGAGATCAGCCAGGAGGTGATGGAGGAATATCCCCGCTCGCAGTGGTGGATGTTTGCCGTCGAGGACGAGAAGGTCCAGGGCGAACTCGAGGATCTTCGCAAGGTCTATGACGAAGCGAAGAAGACCCTCGAAGCCCGCTTCATGGACAAGGTCGAGAAGGTGCAGCGCGGCGACGAACTGCCGCCCGGCGTCATGAAGCAGGTGAAGGTCTTCGTCGCTGTCAAGCGCAAGATCCAGCCTGGCGACAAGATGGCCGGCCGTCACGGCAACAAGGGTGTCGTTTCGCGCATCGTGCCGGTGGAGGACATGCCCTTCACCGAGGACGGCACGCATGCCGACATCGTTCTGAACCCGCTCGGCGTGCCTTCGCGCATGAACGTCGGACAGATCCTCGAGACCCATCTTGGCTGGGCCTGTTCGGGCATGGGCAAGAAGATCGGCGCGATGCTGGAAGCCTATCAGGAGAACAATGACGTCAGCCCGCTGCGTCAGGAAATCTCCGGGCTTCTCGGCGACAACGATCGCAACGAGAAGGTCAAGGACTACGACGACGACAGCGTCATCACGCTCGCCAAGCAGATGTCGAAGGGCGTCTCGATCGCGACCCCGGTCTTCGACGGCGCGAACGAGAAGGACATCGTCGAATGGCTCGAAGGGGCAGGGCTCAACGGCTCCGGTCAGGTCACGCTCTATGACGGGCGTACCGGCGAGGCCTTCGACCGTCAGGTGACCGTCGGCTACATCTATATGCTGAAGCTGCACCATCTGGTCGACGACAAGATCCACGCCCGTTCGATCGGTCCTTACTCGCTCGTTACCCAGCAGCCGCTGGGCGGCAAGGCCCAGTTCGGTGGACAGCGCTTCGGCGAGATGGAGGTCTGGGCCCTCGAAGCATACGGTGCGGCCTATACGCTGCAGGAGATGCTGACGGTGAAGTCGGACGACGTTGCCGGTCGTACCAAGGTCTACGAGGCGATCGTCCGCGGCGACGATGCTTTCGAGTCCGGAATCCCGGAGAGCTTCAACGTTCTCGTGAAGGAAATGCGTTCGCTCGGTCTCGATGTGGATCTGGCGAACAATCCGGAGAACGGCGGAGGCGGTGTCGAAGAACTGCCCGACGCGGCCGAGTAAGGCCGCGCGATACGAAAGGCCGGTTTTCGACCGGCCAAGCCGCTGGCGTTTTCAAGAGGCTTGAAGACGCCAGCGTTCGAGTATCGGTGAATTTTCAGCGGTCGCAGCTGCGGTCCGCTCTCAGAAGGCGAAAGCCTTGAAGGAGACAGAGCATGAACCAAGAGGTCATGAACATCTTCAACCCGCAGGTCTCCGCCCAGACCTTCGATACGATCCGTATCTCGCTGGCGAGCCCTGAAAAAATCCTGTCCTGGTCGTTCGGCGAGATCAAGAAGCCGGAAACGATCAACTACCGTACGTTCAAGCCCGAGCGCGACGGCCTGTTCTGCGCGCGCATCTTTGGTCCGATCAAGGATTACGAGTGCCTGTGCGGCAAGTACAAGCGCATGAAGTACAAGGGCATCATCTGTGAGAAGTGCGGCGTCGAGGTCACTCTCAGCCGCGTTCGCCGCGAGCGCATGGGCCATATCGAGCTCGCAGCGCCGGTCGCCCATATCTGGTTCCTGAAGTCCCTGCCGAGCCGCATCGCGACCCTGCTCGACATGACGCTGAAGGACATCGAGCGGGTTCTCTATTTCGAGAACTACATCGTTACCGAGCCAGGCCTCACGACGCTTCAGGAGAACCAGCTTCTCTCGGAAGAAGAGTACATGATCGCCGTCGACGAGTTCGGTGAGGATCAGTTCACGGCCCATATTGGTGCCGAAGCGATCCAGGAGCTCCTGCGCTCGATGGATCTGGAAGAGATCGCCTCCCAGCTGCGCGAGGATCTGGCCGCGACGTCTTCGGAGCTGAAGACCAAGAAGCTGATGAAGCGGCTGAAGATCGTCGAGAACTTCATCGAGTCGGGCAACCGGCCCGAGTGGATGATCATGACGATCGTTCCGGTCATCCCGCCCGATCTGCGTCCGCTCGTCCCGCTGGACGGCGGCCGGTTTGCGACGTCAGATCTCAACGATCTCTATCGCCGCGTCATCAACCGTAACAACCGCCTCAAGCGGCTGATCGAGCTTCGTGCGCCGGGCATCATCGTGCGCAACGAGAAGCGTATGCTTCAGGAAGCCGTCGACGCCCTGTTCGACAACGGCCGCCGCGGCCGCGTCATCACGGGTGCCAACAAGCGTCCGCTGAAATCGCTCTCCGACATGCTGAAGGGCAAGCAGGGCCGCTTCCGCCAGAACCTTCTCGGCAAGCGCGTCGACTATTCGGGTCGCTCGGTCATCGTGACCGGTCCGAACCTGAAGCTGCACCAGTGCGGCCTGCCGAAGAAGATGGCGCTCGAGCTCTTCAAGCCGTTCATCTACGCCCGTCTCGACGCCAAGGGCTATTCGTCCACCGTCAAGCAGGCGAAGAAGCTGGTCGAGAAAGAGCGTCCGGAAGTCTGGGATATCCTCGACGAGGTCATCCGCGAGCATCCGGTGCTGCTCAACCGCGCGCCGACGCTTCACCGCCTCGGCATCCAGGCCTTCGAGCCGGTCCTCATCGAGGGCAAGGCGATCCAGCTGCATCCGCTCGTCTGTACGGCGTTCAACGCCGACTTCGACGGTGACCAGATGGCGGTCCACGTGCCGCTCTCGATCGAGGCGCAGCTCGAAGCCCGCGTCCTGATGATGTCGACGAACAACATCCTGCATCCGGCGAACGGCGCACCGATCATCGTGCCGTCGCAGGATATGGTGCTGGGCCTCTACTACCTCTCGATCATGAACGAGAACGAGCCGGGCGAGGGCATGGTCTTCTCCGACATCGGCGAGCTGGAGCATGCGCTGAACGCGGGTTCGGTGACGCTGCACTCGAAGATCAAAGGCCGCTTCAAGACGATCGACTCGGACGGCAATGCGATCTCGGGTATCCACGAGACGACACCGGGCCGTATGCTCATTGGTGCGCTTCTGCCGAAGAACGCCTCGATCGGCTTCGACGTCTGCAACCAGCTGATGACCAAGAAGATGATCTCCAAGATGATCGACACGGTCTATCGCCACTGCGGTCAGAAGGAGACGGTGATCTTCTGCGACCAGATCATGCAGCTCGGATTCAAGCACGCCTGCCTCGCCGGCATTTCCTTCGGCAAGGATGACATGCTGATCCCCGACACCAAGAAGAACATGATCGGGGAGACTCAGGCGCTCGCGAAGGAATACGAGCAGCAGTACAATGACGGTCTGATCACCCAGGGTGAGAAGTACAACAAGGTGGTCGATGCCTGGGCCAAGTGCACGGACAAGATCGCCGACGAAATGATGGGTCGCATCAAGGCGGTCGAGTTCGACGAGAACGGTCGCCAGAAGCAGATGAACTCGATCTACATGATGTCGCACTCCGGCGCCCGCGGGTCTCCGACCCAGATGCGCCAGCTCGCGGCGATGCGCGGCCTGATGACCAAGCCTTCGGGCGAGATCATCGAGACGCCGATCATCTCGAACTTCAAGGAAGGCCTCACGGTTCTCGAATACTTCAACTCCACCCACGGTGCCCGTAAGGGTCTCGCGGATACGGCGCTGAAGACCGCGAACTCGGGTTACCTGACACGTCGTCTCGTCGACGTGGCGCAGGACTGCATCATCACGCAGACCGATTGCGGCACGGAGAACGGCCTCACCATGCAGCCGATCGTCGATGCCGGCCAGGTGGTCGCCTCGATCGGCCAGCGCATTCTCGGCCGTACGGCGCTCGTCGACATCAACCACCCGGTGACGGGCGACGTGATCGTCGAAGGTGGCCGGATGATCGAGGAAGCCGATGTCGAAAAGATCGAGACGGCTGGCATCCAGTCCGTCCAGATCCGCTCGGCGCTGACCTGCGAGATCCGCACTGGTATCTGCGGCGTCTGCTACGGCCGCGATCTGGCACGTGGTACGCCCGTCAACATGGGAGAGGCCGTCGGCGTCATCGCGGCGCAGTCGATCGGCGAGCCGGGCACCCAGCTCACCATGCGTACCTTCCACATGGGCGGTACCGCGCAGGTGGTCGACTCGTCGTTCCTCGAAGCCTCCTACGAGGGCAAGGTCGCGATCCGGAACCGGAACGTCGTCCGCAACTCGGAAGGCAATCTCGTCGCGATGGGCCGCAACATGGCGATCCTCATTCTCGACGAGAAAGGCATGGAGCGCGCCGCGCACCGCGTCACCTACGGTTCGCGCGTCTATGTGGACGACGGCGATTCCGTGCGCCGCGGCCAGCGTATCGCCGAGTGGGATCCGTATACCCGTCCGGTTCTGACCGAGCTCGACGGTGTGGTGGAATTCGAGGATCTGGTCGATGGCGTTTCCGTCACCGAGCAGACCGACGAATCCACCGGTATCACCAAGCGTGCGGTCATCGACTGGCGGGCCTCTCCGCGCGGCACCGATCTCAAGCCTGCGATGGTCATCAAGGACGAGAACGGCGAGGTGCAGAAGCTCGCGCGCGGCAACGATGCCCGTTACTTCCAGTCGGTCGACGCGATTCTTTCGGTCGAGCCGGGTCAGAAGGTGACGGCGGGCGACGTGCTCTCGCGTATTCCGATGGAAAGCGCCAAGACGAAGGACATCACGGGCGGTCTGCCGCGCGTGGCGGAACTCTTCGAGGCGCGCAAGCCGAAGGACAACGCGATCATCGCCGAGATCGACGGCACGGTGAAGTTCGGACGCGACTACAAGAACAAGCGCCGTATCATCGTCGAGCCGGCGGAAGATGGCGTCGAGCCAGCCGAATACCTGATCCCGAAGGGCAAGCCATTCCATCTCCAGGAAGGCGACATCGTGGAGAAGGGCGACTACATCCTCGACGGCAATCCGGCACCGCACGACATCCTGGCGATCAAGGGCGTGGAGGCGCTCGCGAGCTACCTCGTCAACGAGATCCAGGAGGTCTACCGGCTGCAGGGCGTTCTGATCAACGACAAGCACATCGAGGTGATCGTCCGGCAGATGCTGCAGAAGGTCGAGATCACCGAGTCGGGTGACTCCACCTATATTCCGGGCGACCACGTCGACCGGATCGAGCTGGCGGAGCTGAACGAGAAGCTGGAAGAGAATGGCCGCAAGCCGGCCTCGGGCGTTCCGGTTCTCCTCGGTATCACCAAGGCTTCGCTGCAGACACCGTCCTTCATCTCGGCGGCCTCCTTCCAAGAGACCACCCGCGTCCTCACCGAGGCAGCGGTTGCCGGCAAGATGGATACGCTGCAGGGCCTCAAGGAGAACGTCATCGTCGGCCGCCTCATCCCGGCGGGTACCGGCGGAATGATGACGCAGATCCGCCGCATCGCGACCTCCCGCGACGACCTCATCCTCGAGGATCGCCGCAAGGCCGCGAACCAGGGCGAGAGCGACAATCTCCTCACCTCGATCGACGACGCAGCCGAATAGGCCGCGCCTCGATTAGGCATTGTAAGACTTGGAAAAGGCCGTCCCTCGGGGCGGCCTTTTTCTTGGAACGACGAATATTCAGACGGGATAGAATGGCCGCACTCTGCGGTCGCTTCGACAGTACGACGAGGTGTTTCTTCGAACGTCAGATCATGGCGGATGTGGTAAGGACTTCTGTCGATAAGAGCAATGATATCAGACGCCTACCAGCGTTTATTGCGATGTCGTACAAAGTCTCTATTGTGGGCGATAGGCGTTGAACTGGTCCGATGTGTCGATAAAGTCTGGCAGACCTGCGAAATCCGCACTTCGCCTTTGCGAAAGGCCGCCATCGGTGGGTTGACGCAAAGGGTGGGAATCGTTAAGTAGCCCGCAACCAAGCCGATGTGAGGCCGAATCTTCCCTTGGACGCCACGTCCGGGAGCCATGAGCGCCTCAAACAAGGTTTGATCAACGAGACGAAAATCTCTGGTACATGATCGTTTCTTTTACGAGATGCGATCCTCTGGTTTTCGACCGAGCGCCTTCCTGATTTTTTCGGGAAACGGGCCGCTCGGTTTCGCGCATGACGATGGATCGGCCGACTCGGATCGATTCTCGTCGGCCGCACAGGATTTGGTTCGTTCCGGTGAGGGAACGAGGAAAGAGTTAAGGGGAAGGCCCAAATGCCGACCATCAACCAGCTGATCCGCAAGCCGCGCATTCGGCCTGCCGAGCGAAACACGGTGCCGGCGCTCGAAGCCAACCCGCAGAAGCGCGGCGTTTGCACCCGCGTCTACACCACGACCCCGAAGAAGCCGAACTCGGCGCTTCGTAAGGTCGCCAAGGTGCGCCTCGTGAACGGATATGAAGTCATTGGCTATATCCCGGGCGAAGGTCATAACCTTCAGGAGCACTCGGTCGTCATGATCCGCGGCGGACGCGTGAAGGACTTGCCGGGCGTTCGCTACCACATCATTCGCGGTGTTCTGGATACCCAGGGCGTCAAGAACCGCAAGCAGCGCCGCTCCAAGTACGGCGCGAAGCGTCCGAAATAATTCGCGCAACAGAACAAGACGAAGAGCCCGTAAATGTCCCGTCGCCATAGCGCCGAAAAGAGAGAGATCAATCCGGACCCGAAGTTCGGCGATCTCGTCGTGTCCAAGTTCATGAACGCCGTCATGTACCACGGCAAGAAGTCGACTGCCGAGCGCATCGTCTATGGCGCTTTCGACACGGTCGAGGAAAAGACCCGGCAGGAGCCGGTCGCAATCTTCCATCAGGCGCTCGAGAACATCGCGCCGCACGTGGAAGTCCGTTCGCGCCGCGTTGGTGGTGCGACCTACCAGGTACCTGTCGACGTTCGCCCCGAGCGCCGTCAGGCCCTCGCAATCCGCTGGCTGATCACGGCTGCCCGCAACCGCAACGAGACCACCATGGTCGATCGTTTGTCGGGCGAGCTGATGGACGCCGCAAACAACCGCGGCACCGCCGTGAAGAAGCGCGAAGATACGCATCGCATGGCCGATGCCAACCGCGCCTTCTCGCATTACCGCTGGTAAATTTCGCTTCGAATTCGAGAGACGAGCCCTATGGCACGCGATTATAAAATCGAAGACTACCGTAACTTCGGCATCATGGCCCACATCGATGCCGGCAAGACGACCACGACAGAACGTATCCTTTTCTACACCGGCAAGTCCCATAAGATCGGCGAAGTCCACGACGGCGCTGCAACCATGGACTGGATGGAGCAGGAGCAGGAGCGCGGCATCACGATCACGTCGGCTGCGACGACCACCTTCTGGGAAGGTCGTGACGGCAAGAAGCGCCGCTTCAACATCATCGACACGCCAGGCCACGTCGACTTTACGATCGAAGTCGAGCGTTCTCTGCGCGTTCTCGACGGTGCGATTGCTCTTCTCGATGCCAATGCTGGTGTCGAGCCGCAGACCGAGACTGTCTGGCGCCAGGCCGACAAGTACGAAGTTCCGCGGATGATCTTTGTCAACAAGATGGACAAGATTGGCGCCGACTTCTTCCGCTGCGTCGAGATGATCAAGTCGCGTCTTGGTGCGCGTCCGGTTGTCATCCAGCTCCCGATCGGTGCCGAGAGCGAGCTCAAGGGTGTCGTCGATCTCATCGAGATGAAGGCCTATGTCTGGCGCGACGAGACGCTCGGCGCACAGTGGGACATCCTCGACATTCCTGAGGATATGCAGGCCCAGGCCGAGGAATATCGCGAAGCGATGATCGAAGCCGCCGTCGAGATCGACGAAGGCGCGATGGAGCGTTACCTCGAAGGCGAAATGCCGTCGAACGACGAAATCCGCAAGCTGATCCGTAAGGGCACCTGCGACGTCTGGTTCACGCCGATCCTTTGCGGTTCGGCCTTCAAGAACAAGGGCGTCCAGCCGCTTCTCGACGCCGTCGTCGATTTCCTTCCTTCGCCCATCGAAGTGAAGGCGATCCGCGGTATCGACCCGAAGAACGAAGAAGAGATCATCCGCAAGTCGTCCGACGACGAGCCGCTGTCGATGCTCGCCTTCAAGATCATGAACGATCCGTTCGTCGGCTCGCTCACCTTCGCCCGCATCTATTCGGGCGTGCTTACCAAGGGCTCTTCCCTGACGAACACCGTCAAGGAGAAGAAAGAGCGCATCGGCCGCATGCTGCAGATGCACTCCAACTCGCGCTCCGACATCGAAGAGGCTTATGCGGGTGACATCGTCGCTCTCGCCGGCCTCAAGGATACCACGACGGGCGACACACTCTGCGATCCGCTGAAGCCGGTTATCCTGGAGCGTATGGAATTCCCCGATCCGGTCATCGAGATCGCGATCGAGCCGAAGACCAAGGCGGACCAGGAAAAGATGGGCCTCGCGCTCAACCGTCTCGCAGCCGAGGATCCGTCGTTCCGCGTCAAGACCGACGAAGAGTCGGGCCAGACGATCATCGCGGGCATGGGCGAGCTTCACCTCGACATCCTCGTCGATCGCATGAAGCGCGAGTTCAAGGTCGAAGCGAATGTCGGTGCTCCGCAGGTCGCCTATCGCGAGACGATCTCGCGTCCGGCCGACGTGGACTACACCCACAAGAAGCAGACCGGTGGCACGGGTCAGTTCGCCCGCGTCAAGCTCTCCTTCGCTCCGGCGGAACTCGGCGAGGGCTTCTCGTTCGAGTCCAAGATCGTCGGTGGTGCCGTTCCGAAGGAATACATCCCGGGCGTCGAGAAGGGTATCGCTTCGGTGATGACCTCCGGCCCGATCGCAGGCTTCCCGATGGTCGACATCAAGGCCGAGCTGACGGACGGTGCGTTCCACGACGTCGACTCTTCGGTTCTCGCGTTCGAGATCGCGTCTCGTGCGGCGTTCCGTGAAGCCATCCAGAAGGCGGGTCCGCGTCTTCTCGAACCGGTCATGAAGGTCGAGGTCGTCACCCCTGAGGAATACATGGGCGACGTGATCGGCGATCTGAATTCGCGGCGTGGCCAGATTCAGGGCACCGAAAACCGCGGCATCGTTCAGGGCGTCAACGCCTTCGTTCCGCTGGCCAACATGTTCGGTTACGTGAACACGCTTCGTTCGATGTCCCAGGGCCGTGCCCAGTACACGATGCAGTTCGATCACTACGAGCAGGTGCCCAACCAGGTCGCTGACGAGATACAGAAGAAGTTCGCCTGATCTCGCGAAACTAATCCGGCTCTGACGAGCCAACTCATTAAGTGAATGGAGTGCCAGGATGGCCAAGAGCAAATTCGAGCGCAACAAGCCGCATGTTAACATCGGCACGATTGGTCACGTTGACCATGGCAAGACGTCCCTGACGGCAGCGATCACGAAGTACTTCGGCGACTACCGCGCCTATGACCAGATCGACGCGGCTCCCGAGGAGAAGGCGCGCGGCATCACGATCTCGACGGCGCACGTGGAGTATGAGACGGAGAGCCGTCACTATGCCCACGTCGACTGCCCGGGCCACGCCGACTACGTGAAGAACATGATCACGGGCGCTGCCCAGATGGACGGCGCGATCCTCGTCTGCTCGGCGGCCGACGGCCCGATGCCGCAGACCCGCGAGCACATCCTTCTCGCCCGCCAGGTCGGCGTTCCGGCGATCGTGGTCTTCCTCAACAAGGTCGACCAGGTCGACGACGAGGAGCTTCTGGAGCTGGTCGAGCTCGAGGTTCGCGAGCTTCTGTCGTCCTACGAATTCCCGGGCGACGACATTCCGATCGTCAAGGGTTCGGCTCTTGCGGCGCTCGAGGACTCCAACAAGGAGATCGGCGAGAACGCGGTTCGCGAGCTGATGAAGGAGGTCGACGCCTACATCCCGACGCCTGCGCGTCCGATCGACCAGCCGTTCCTGATGCCGATCGAGGACGTGTTCTCGATCTCGGGCCGCGGCACGGTTGTGACGGGCCGCGTCGAGCGCGGTGTCGTGAAGGTCGGCGAGGAAGTCGAGATCGTCGGCATCAAGGACACGCGCAAGACGACGGTGACCGGCGTCGAGATGTTCCGCAAGCTGCTCGATCAGGGCCAGGCTGGCGACAACATCGGTGCTCTCATCCGCGGTATCGACCGTGAGGGCGTCGAGCGTGGTCAGGTTCTGTGCAAGCCGGGTTCGGTGAAGCCGCACACGAAGTTCAAGGCCGAGGCCTACATCCTCACCAAGGACGAGGGTGGCCGTCATACGCCGTTCTTCACAAACTACCGTCCGCAGTTCTACTTCCGCACGACGGATGTGACGGGTGTGTGCACGCTGCCTGAAGGCACCGAGATGGTGATGCCGGGCGACAACGTGACGATGGACGTCACGCTGATCGTTCCGATCGCGATGGAAGAAAAGCTGCGCTTCGCGATCCGCGAAGGCGGCCGCACCGTCGGCGCAGGCATCGTCGCGAGCATCGTCGAGTAAAGGCGAATGTAGTTGGGCGCGCCCCGGCCTTAGCGGGGCGCGTTTTTTCTTGGCCTTCGGCAACGGAAGGCAGGCGGCAGAGCCGCCATTCGAATGGCTGACAAGAAGACAAAACGTTCGGAAAGCGCCGGTGGACCGGAAGGCTCCGACAGAGGACGAATGAAATGAACGGCCAGAATATCCGCATCCGCCTCAAGGCGTTCGATCACCGGGTTCTCGACGCTTCTACGCGCGAGATCGTCTCGACCGCCAAGCGGACTGGTGCGAACGTTCGCGGACCGATCCCGCTTCCGACGCGGATCGAGAAATTTACCGTGAACCGGTCGCCGCACATCGACAAGAAGTCGCGCGAACAGTTCGAGATGCGTACCCACAAGCGTCTGCTCGACATCGTCGACCCGACGCCGCAGACGGTCGATGCTTTGATGAAGCTCGACCTCGCCGCCGGCGTCGATGTCGAGATCAAGCTCTGATTCGAGCGGGGAAGGAATGAGACCCATGCGTTCAGGAGTGATCGCTCAGAAGGTCGGGATGACCCGCATCTACACGGATGCTGGAGAACATGTCCCGGTCACCGTCCTGAAGGTCGAGAACCTGCAGGTCGTCGGTCAGCGGACCCATGACAAGAACGGCTACACCGCTGTTCAGGTCGGGGCTGGCCTCGCCAAGGTGAAGAACACCTCCAAGGCCATGCGCGGCGTCTTCGCGCAGGCCAAGGTCGAGCCGAAGCGCAAGCTCGTCGAGTTTCGCGTCACGGAAGACAACATGATCGACATCGGTGCCGAGATCACCGCCGATCATTTTGTCGAAGGCCAGATGGTCGACGTGACGGGTACATCGATCGGTAAAGGCTTTGCCGGTGCCATGAAGCGCCACAACTTCGGCGGCATGCGTGCCACCCACGGCGTTTCGGTCTCGCACCGTGCTCACGGTTCGACCGGTCAGAACCAGGACCCTGGCAAGGTGTTCAAGGGCAAGAAGATGGCTGGCCATATGGGCCAAGAGCGCGTGACCACGCAGAACCTTCAGATCGTGCGCACCGACGCCGAGAAGGGTCTGATCCTGGTTCGCGGTGCGGTTCCGGGCTCCAAGGGCGGCTGGATCGAAATCCGCGACGCCGTCAAGGCCTCGCTGCCTGACAACGCGCCGAAGCCTGCCGCCCTGCGTGGCGCCGGCTCCAACGGTGCCAACGAAGAAGCGGCCGCCGCTGAGGGAGCGGAATAATGGACGTCACGATCAAGAAACTCGACGGCGCCGACGCAGGCACCGTCACCCTGTCCGAGGCGATCTTCGGTCTCGACCCGCGTCAGGACATCCTGCATCGCATGGTGCGCTATCAGCTCGCCAAGCGCCAGCAGGGCACTCATTCGACGCTCGGCCGCTCCGATGTCGCGCGCACCGGTGCCAAGATGTACCGCCAGAAGGGTACGGGCCGCGCCCGTCACTCGACGGCAAAGGCTCCGCAGTTCCGCGGTGGTGGTATCGCTCACGGCCCGACGCCGCGTAGCCATGCTATCGATCTGCCGAAGAAGCTTCGCGCTCTTGCGCTGAAGCACGCGCTTTCGGCAAAGGCCAAGTCCGGCGGTCTGATCATCGTCGACGAGCTCAAGGCCGACGAGGCGAAGACCAAGTCGATGGTGAAGAACTTTGCCGGTCTCGGTATCGAGAACGCCCTGATCATCGGTGGAAGCGAGCTCGATCAGAACTTCGCACGCGCCTCGCGCAACATTGCGAAGATCGACGTCCTGCCGGTTCAGGGCATCAATGTTTACGACATCCTTCGTCGTCAGACTCTCGTTCTGTCGAAGTCGGCTGTCGAAGCTCTCGAGGAGCGTTTCAAATGAGCGACGTTCGCCACTACGACGTTATCACCTCGCCGGTGATCACCGAGAAGTCGACGCTTCTGTCCGAGAAGAACCAGGTCGTCTTCAACGTTCCGAAGACCGCGACCAAGCCGCAGATCAAGGCGGCCGTCGAGGCTCTGTTCGAAGTCAAGGTCACAGCCGTCAACACGCTGCTCCGCAAGGGCAAGGTGAAGCGGTTCCGCGGGCGGATTGGCAAGCAGAGCGATCAGAAGAAAGCCATCGTGACCCTGGCCGAAGGTCAGTCGATCGATGTCTCGACCGGTCTTTGATCGCGTAAGGACCGGAGGAACAGCATTATGGCACTGAAGAATTTCAAACCGACAACGTCGAGCCAGCGTACGCTGGTCATCGTCGATCGCTCGGGCCTGTGGAAGGGCAAACCGGTCAAGCATCTGACCGAAGGCCTCACGGGTAGCGGCGGTCGCAACAATACGGGCCGCATCACGGCCCGTTATCAGGGCGGTGGTCACAAGCGGACCTACCGCAAGATCGATTTCAAGCGTCGCAAGCTCGACATGACGGCGACCGTGGAACGGCTCGAATACGATCCGAACCGCACCGCCTTCATCGCGCTGGTGCGTTATGAGGACGGCGAGGTCTCCTACATCCTCGCGCCGCAGCGTCTCGGTGTTGGCGATCAGGTCGTCTCCGGCAAGTCCGGCGTCGACGTGAAGCCCGGCAATGCGATGCCGCTCTCGGCGATGCCGGTCGGCACGATCGTGCACAATGTCGAGATGAAGCCGGAGAAGGGCGGTCAGATCGCTCGTTCGGCTGGCGCTTACGCCCAGCTGGTCGGCCGCGATCCGTCGATGGCGATCCTGCGTCTCAATTCGGGTGAGCAGCGTCTCGTCCCGTCGTCCTGTTTCGCGACGGTCGGCGCGGTGTCCAATCCGGACCATGCGAATATCAGCCTGGGCAAGGCTGGCCGTAAGCGTTGGCTCGGCAAGCGCCCGCATGTTCGCGGTGTCGTCATGAACCCGGTCGACCATCCGCACGGCGGTGGTGAAGGCCGGACCTCGGGCGGCCGCCATCCGGTCTCTCCGTGGGGCAAGCCGACCAAGGGCAAGCGGACGCGTTCGAACAAGGCGACCGACAAGTTCATCATGCGTTCGCGCCACCAGCGGAAGAAATAAGGGAATTTTCGAATGACACGTTCCGTCTGGAAAGGCCCGTTCGTCGACGGATACCTTCTCAAGAAGGCCGAAAAGTCGCGCGAGAGCGGTCGCAACGACGTTATCAAGATCTGGAGCCGTCGCTCCACCATCCTGCCGCAGTTCGTCGGACTCACGTTTGGCGTCTACAACGGCAACAAGCACATTCCGGTCTCGGTCAGCGAGGACATGGTCGGACACAAGTTCGGCGAATTCTCCCCGACGCGGACCTATTACGGCCACGGCGCCGACAAGAAGGCGAAGAGGAAGTAAACCATGGGCAAGGCGAAAGCCGAGCGTCAGCTCAAGGACAACGAAGCGAAAGCCGTTGCCCGCACGATCCGGGTCAGTCCGCAGAAGCTCAACCTTGTCGCCGCGATGATCCGCGGCAAGAAGGTGGACCGGGCTCTCGCCGACCTGACCTTCTCGCGCAAGCGTATTTCTGAAACGGTCAAAAAGACCCTTGAAAGCGCGATCGCGAACGCAGAGAACAACCACGACCTCGACGTCGATTCGCTGTTCGTCGCCGAGGCTTACGTCGGCAAATCGATTACGATGAAACGCTTCCATGCTCGGGGCCGCGGTCGCGCGAGCCGGGTGGAAAAGCCTTTCTCGCATCTGACGATCGTCGTACGTGAGGTCGAAGAACTCGAGGAGGCCGCGTAATGGGTCAGAAAATCAACCCGACCGGTTTCCGGCTCGGGATCAACCGCACCTGGGATAGCCGCTGGTTCGCCGATGGTCGCGAATACGGCGCGCTGCTCCATGAAGATCTGAAGATCCGCAAGTTCCTGCTCGAAGAACTGAAGCAGGCTGCGGTTTCCAAGATCGTCATCGAGCGCCCGCACAAGAAGTGCCGTATTTCGATTCACTCGGCCCGTCCGGGTATCGTCATCGGCAAGAAGGGCGCGGACATCGAGAAGCTTCGCAAGAAGCTTTCCTCGATGACCGATGCCGAGACGCACATCAACATCGTCGAGGTGCGCAAGCCCGAGACGGATGCGGCTCTCGTCGCCCAGTCGATCGCCCAGCAGCTGGAGCGCCGCGTTGCGTTCCGCCGCGCCATGAAGCGCGCCGTTCAGTCGGCGATGCGCCTCGGCGCCGAAGGTATCCGCATCAATTGTGGCGGCCGTCTCGGTGGCGCGGAGATCGCCCGGACCGAGTGGTACCGCGAAGGTCGCGTGCCGCTTCACACCCTCCGCGCCGATGTCGACTACGGCACGGCCGAGGCGGAAACGGCCTATGGGATCTGTGGCGTCAAGGTCTGGATCTTCAAGGGCGAGATTCTCGAACACGATCCGATGGCCTCCGAGCGCCGTCAGGTCGAGGGCGAAGGCCAGGGTAGCGGTGGCGGTCGTCGTCGCGAACACGCCTAAGCGATTAGCATTCGGAGTATTAGAAGATGCTGCAGCCAAAGCGCACTAAATACCGGAAGGCGTTCAAGGGCCGCATTCACGGAAACGCCAAGGGCGGTACCGCACTGAACTTCGGTGCGTTCGGCCTGAAGGCGGTGGACCCGGAGCGCGTCACGGCGCGCCAGATCGAAGCGGCCCGCCGCGCGATCACTCGCCACATGAAGCGTCAGGGCCGTGTGTGGATCCGGATCTTCCCGGATCTGCCCGTGACCTCGAAGCCCACCGAAGTCCGTATGGGTAAGGGTAAGGGCTCCGTCGACTATTGGGCGGCGCGCGTCCATCCGGGCCGTATTATGTTTGAAATCGACGGCGTCGACGAACTGGTCGCACGTGAAGCCCTGCGTCTCGGAGCTGCCAAGCTCCCGGTCCGCACGCGCTTCATCCAGCGTATCGCCGAGTAAGGAGAGTTTGACGTGAAAGCTTCCGACGTCAGATCGATGACCCAGAACGAACTCACCGACGAGCTCGTAAAGCTGAAGAAGGAGCAGTTCAATCTGCGCTTCCAGCGTGCCACGGGTCAGCTAGAAAACACCGCCCGCGTGCGTCAGATCCGTCGCGACATCGCGCGGATCAAGACCATCTCCGCTCAGAAGGCGGTAGGGGCTTAAGGCCTGAGGAACGAATATGCCGAAACGAATTCTGCAGGGGACAGTGGTCTCCGACAAGAACGACAAGACCGTCGTCGTCCTGGTGGAGCGCCGCTTCACCCACCCGCTCTTCAAGAAGACGGTGCGCCGGACTAAGCGCTATAAGGCGCACGACGAAGCCAACCAGTTCAAGGTTGGTGACCGCGTCTCGATCGAGGAAACGCGTCCCATCTCCAGGGACAAGAACTGGATCGTCGTAACAGAAGACTCCGCAGTCGCGGGTTGAGTAATTTTCCGGGAGTGGCGTTCTTTCAGAGCGTTCCCGGCAGTAGCTTAAAGGCAAGCTGACATGATTCAGATGCAAACAAACTTGGACGTGGCCGATAATTCGGGCGCCCGCCGCGTTATGTGCATCAAGGTTCTGGGCGGTTCCAAGCGCAAGTACGCTTCCGTAGGCGACATCATCGTCGTCTCGATCAAGGAAGCGATCCCGCGCGGACGCGTCAAGAAGGGCGATGTGGCAAAGGCGGTCGTGGTTCGCACGGCCAAGGACATCCGTCGTCCGGACGGTTCCGTCATTCGTTTCGACACGAATGCCGCCGTCCTGATCAACAACAACAAAGAGCCTATCGGCACGCGTATCTTTGGCCCGGTTCCTCGTGAACTGCGCGCGAAGAACCATATGCGCATCGTGTCGCTGGCACCGGAAGTTCTTTAAGGGGAGCGGACGATGAATAGACTCCGTAAAGGCGACAAGGTCGTCGTGCTCGCCGGCAAGGACAAGGGCCGGTCGGGCGAGATCACCAAGATGATGCCGAAGGACGAGAAAGCTCTCGTCGGCGGGATCAACATGGTCAAGCGCCACCAGCGCCAGACCCAGAACACCGAAGCCGGTATCGTTTCGAAGGAAGCGCCGATCCATCTGTCGAATCTCGCGCTCGCCGATCCTAAGGACGGCAAGCCGACCCGCGTGGGTATCAAGGTGAGCGACGATGGCAAGCGTGTGCGCTTCGCCAAGCGTTCGGGAGAAGAGATCAATGGCTGAAGCCGCTTCCGTCTACGAACCACGCCTCAAGGGCGTTTATCGCGAAGAGATCCGCGGAAAAATGCAGGAGCAGTTTTCCTATCGGAACCCCATGGAGGTTCCGCGGATCGACAAGATCGTGATCAATATGGGTGTCGGCGAAGCGACCGGCGACTCTAAGAAGCCGGCCAATGCGGCGGAGTCCCTCGCTTTGATCGCAGGTCAAAAACCTGTTATCACCCGCGCGAAGAAATCGATCGCCGGTTTCAAAGTGCGTGAAGACATGCCGATCGGCACCAAGGTCACGCTCCGCAAGGACCGGATGTACGAATTCCTCGATCGTCTCGTGCAGATTGCTCTGCCGCGCGTTCGGGACTTCCGTGGACTGAACCCGAAAAGCTTCGATGGTCGTGGCAACTACGCCATGGGCATCAAGGAACACATCGTTTTCCCCGAGATCAACTACGACAAGGTCGATCAGATGTGGGGAATGGACATCATCGTCTGTACGACGGCGAAAACCGACGAGGAAGCGCGCGCCCTTTTGAAGGCGTTCAACTTCCCCTTCCGCCAGTAACGGCAGACGAGAAAGGATACAGTCATGGCCAAAAAAGGCATGATCGAGCAGAACAAGCATCGTCGTGAGATGGTTGCGAAGTATGCCGCCAAGCGCGCCGCGCTGAAGGCGATCACCAAGAATGCCGAAGCTTCGATGGAAGAGCGCTTCAAGGCCCAGCTCGAGCTGGCCGATATGCCGCGCAATTCCTCGAAGACGCGCATTCGGAACCGCTGCGAGGTCTCGGGCCGTCCGCGGGCATACTATCGCAAGCTCAAGATGAGCCGTATCGCGCTTCGCGAACTCGGCAATAACGGCCAGATTCCCGGCCTCGTCAAGTCAAGCTGGTAAGGGAGAGTAGACCATGCAGTTGTCTGATCCTCTTGGCGATATGCTGACGCGCATCCGCAATGCGCTCATGCGCAACAAGACGAGCGTCTCCACTCCGGCCTCCAAGCTGCGCGGCCGCGTGCTCGATGTCCTGAAGGCCGAAGGCTACATTCGGGGCTACACGATCACCGAACACGGCACCGGCAAGACCGAGTTCGATATCGAGCTGAAATATTACGAAGGCGCACCGGTGATCCGCGAGATCGCTCGCGTCTCCAAGCCTGGCCGCCGCGTCTACGTTTCGGCCAAGACCATTCCGCAAGTCGCGAACGGCCTCGGCGTCACGGTCCTTTCGACTCCGAAGGGCGTCATGGCCGATCACTCCGCTCGTGAGCAGAACGTGGGCGGCGAGGTTCTCTGCCAGGTCCTGTAAGGGACTGATGGCTTGAGACGTCGCAGAGCAAACGGACAAGGTTTCGAATATGTCTCGTATTGGTAAGAAGCCGGTCGCTGTGCCCAATGGCGTGACTGCCTCGGTCGAGGGGCAGACGGTCAAGGCGAAGGGACCGAAGGGCGAACTCCAGTTCGTCGTCAATGACGAAGTCCTCGTGAAGATGGAAGACGGCGCGATCCAGGTCGATCCGAAGGATCAGTCGAAGGGAGCGCGGTCGAAGTGGGGCATGTCCCGCACGATGATCCAGAACATCATGACGGGCGTCGTTTCGGGCTTCGAGAAGAAGCTGGAGATCTCGGGCGTCGGTTACCGCGCGGCCAAGCAGGGCAACAACCTGCAGCTTTCGCTCGGTTTCTCCCACGAGGTGATCTACAAGGCGCCCGAGGGCATCGAGATCACCGTCCCGAAGCCGACCGAAATCACGGTTACCGGCATCGACAAGCAGCGCGTCGGCCAGGTTGCAGCGGAAATCCGCGAATACCGTCCGCCTGAGCCCTACAAGGGCAAGGGTGTGAAGTATGCCGGCGAGAAGATCGTCCGCAAGGAAGGCAAGAAGAAGTAAGTCATGGCTACGAAAACGGAATCTCTGCGTCGCCGGGCTCTGCGGATTCGCCGTTCGATCAAGAAGATCGCGAACGGTCGTCCGCGCCTTTCGGTTCATCGCTCGTCGAAGCATATCTATGCCCAGATCATCGACGACAGCGTCGGTCGCACTTTGGCTGCTGCTTCTTCGCTCGATCCGAAGCTCAAGGGCGATCTGAAAACTGGCGCGGATGTCGAAGCGGCATCTGCGGTCGGTAAGCTGGTCGCTGAGCGCGCCAAGGAAGCCGGTGTCTCTGACGTCGTCTTCGATCGCGGTGCCTTCATCTATCACGGCCGCATCAAGGCGGTGGCTGAAGGTGCTCGCGAGGGCGGTCTCAACTTTTAAAGCTTTCTCCGCCCGGTACTTTGTTGTATCGGGCGGCTGAATAAACAAATGGAACGGGCTGCCGGTCGGCGCCCGTTCTTTTCGCAATGACGCCTCCGGAAAAGAATAAGGACTAGGATATGGCGCCTCGTGACAATCGCAGAGAAGAGCAGGACGATGGATTCGTCGACAAGCTCGTTCACATCAACCGCGTCGCCAAGGTTGTGAAGGGTGGCCGTCGCTTCGGCTTCGCAGCCCTCGTCGTCGTCGGCGATCTCAAGGGCCGCGTCGGCTTCGGCCACGGCAAGGCACGGGAAGTGCCGGAAGCGATCCGCAAGGCGACGGAAGCCGCCAAGCGTGATCTGATCTTCGTGCCGCTTCGCGATGGCCGCACACTCCATCACGACGTTCACGGTCGCCATGGCGCTGGCAAGGTTCTGCTCCGCGCAGCCGAGGCCGGTACCGGTATCATCGCCGGTGGTCCGATGCGCGCCGTCTTCGAAGCCGTCGGCATGCACGACGTCGTCGCGAAGTCGCTGGGCTCGTCGAACCCTTACAACATGGTTCGCGCGACCTTCGAAGGCCTCAAGGAGGCCACCCATCCTAAGGACATCGCTGCCAAGCGTGGAATCAAGTATTCCGAGCTTCAGGCACGCCGTCAGGCAGCCACGGGTCATCACCCGCAGGCCGAACCGTCCGAAGAAGCTGTCGACGCCGCCTGAGGCGCGTCCAGTTCGATCTGATTGAAGGAGATGACTTCGATGGCTGACAAGACAGTTACGGTCGTTCAAATGGGTAGCCCGATCCGCCGTGCAAAATATCAGCGCCAGACTCTCGTGGGTCTCGGCCTGAACAAGATGCACCGGCAGCGCACGCTCGAGGATACGCCCTCCGTCCGCGGCATGATCGCCAAAGTCGCGCACCTTGTTAAGGTGGTCGAAAAGGCATGACGAGCCGGTGGGCGGCTTTGACCGTCCACCTCAACCAGGCTTTCAACGCGGTTGCCGAGGCCCTCGTCGCGAATTTCGCCTGACGCGCCCCGGTTTCGCTGGAGAAATGACATGAAACTTAACGAAATCACCGACAACGAAGGCTCGACGCATTCGCGCAAGCGCGTCGGTCGCGGTATCGGTTCCGGCAAGGGCAAGACTGGTGGTCGCGGCGTGAAGGGACAGAAGTCCCGTTCGGGCGTTGCGATCAACGGTTACGAGGGTGGCCAGATGCCGCTTTATCGTCGCCTTCCGAAGCGCGGCTTCACCAATATCTTCGCGAAGAACTACTCGATCGTATCGGTCGGTCGTCTTCAGCAGGCCGTCGATGCAGGCAAGCTCGACGCTTCTGGCGAGGTCGACACGGCAGCTCTGATCGCAGCCGGCGTTGTGCGGCGCTCCAAGGATGGCGTTCGGGTGCTCGGCGATGGTGAACTCACCGCTTCGCTCAAGCTCAACGTCGCCGGCGCTTCAAAGTCGGCCGTTGAAAAGGTCGAGAAGGCCGGCGGGTCGGTCAAGACCGCTTGAGTGAGTCGCAAGACTCTTTTGCCGACTGGGACGCGTGAAGCGTGACAGCGGGATAGATGATCGCCCGTTTCGCCCACTGCTTTGGCGAAACGGGCTTTTTGTTTTGGGGAAGTGGCGGCGTTTGGCCGCTTTGCTTGCGTCCTTCGCGACACCGGCTTATGTGTCGCGGCAGGCGGCGCGGCCAATAACGCGACAGCTTTCGCGCGCTCCGACGATCCGATCGTCGACGAGCGCGATATTCTGGAGATTTCCATATGGCATCGGCTGCAGAACAACTTGCCGCCAATCTAAATTTCTCGGCTTTTTCGAAAGCCGAAGATCTCAAGAAACGCATCTGGTTCACGCTCGGCGCGCTGATTGTCTACCGCCTCGGTACGTATATCCCGATGCCCGGTATCAATCCGGATGCTCTGGCGCAGGCGTTTCAGCAGCAGTCGACCGGTATTCTCGGCCTCTTCAATATGTTCTCGGGTGGTGCGGTCGGCCGTATGGCGATCTTCGCGCTCGGCATCATGCCCTACATTTCCGCCTCGATCATCATTCAGCTCATGACGTCGGTGATCCCGTCGCTCGAACAGTTGAAGAAGGAGGGGGAACAGGGCCGTAAGGTCATCAACCAGTATACGCGTTACGGCACGGTGCTGCTCGCGATGGTTCAGGCTTACGGCATTGCAGCCGGCTTGCAGACCCAGGCCAATATCGTGGTCAACCCGGGATGGTTCTTCACCATGTCTGCGGTCATCACCCTCGTCGGCGGCACGATGTTCCTGATGTGGCTTGGCGAGCAGATTACCGCGCGCGGTATCGGTAATGGCATCTCGCTGATCATTTTCGCAGGCATCGTCGCGAATCTGCCCTCGGCTCTGGCAAATCTCCTCGAACTCGGTCGCACCGGTTCGCTTTCGACCGCCATCATCATCGTCGTCATCGCGCTCGCGATCGGCACGGTGGCGATGATCGTGTTCTTCGAACGCGCCCAACGGCGGCTGCTGATCCAGTATCCGAAGCGCCAGGTCGGCAACCGGATGTTCCAGGGCGATACCTCGCACCTGCCGCTGAAGCTGAACACCGCCGGTGTTATCCCGCCGATCTTCGCTTCTTCGCTGCTGCTTCTGCCGGTAACGGTCGCGAACTTCTCCAACACCGAGGAACTGCCGGATTGGGCGACTGCCGTTGTCGCCTCGCTCGGCCACGGTCAGCCGCTCTACATGCTCTTCTATGCGGGCCTGATCGCGTTCTTCGCCTTCTTCTACACGGCCGTCGTGTTCAATCCGAAGGACACAGCCGACAATCTGAAGAAGCATGGCGGCTTCATTCCGGGCATCCGTCCGGGTGAACGGACGGCAGAATACATCGATTATGTCCTGACCCGCATCACCGTGATCGGCGCGATCTATCTGGTTCTCGTCTGTCTATTGCCCGAATTTCTGATTTCCGCAGCCGGCGTTCCGTTCTATCTGGGTGGTACCTCGCTGCTGATCGTCGTCAGCGTCACGATGGATACGGTGGCGCAGGTCCAGGGGCATCTTCTTGCCCACCAGTACGAGGGCCTGATCAAGAAGTCCAAGCTAAGAGGGGGGAAGAAACGCCGATGAGACTGATACTGCTGGGCCCGCCGGGAGCGGGAAAGGGGACGCAGGCCAAGCGCCTCGTGGAAAAACACGGCGTCCCCCAACTTTCGACCGGTGACATGCTGCGCGCCGCCGTCGCCAATCAGACGGAGGTGGGCAAGAAGGCCAAGCAGATCATGGACTCCGGCGGGCTGGTTTCAGACGACATCGTCAATCAGATCGTCTCGGACCGGATCGAAGAAGAGGACTGCGCCAACGGCTTCATTCTCGACGGCTATCCTCGGACGCTGAATCAGGCCGATGCGCTCGATGAGATCCTGAGCGCCAAGAACATGAAGCTCGATCGTGTGGTCGAGATGAAGGTGGACGACGACGCGCTCGTCCACCGCATCACCGGCCGGTACACCTGCGCCAGTTGTGGTGCGCTATACCACGACACCGACAAGAAGCCGGCCAAGGAAGGCGTCTGCGACGAATGCGGTTCGACCGAGTTCAAGCGGCGCGAGGACGATAACGAGGCGACCGTACGTCAGCGGCTTCGGGCGTACTACAAGGACACCTCGCCACTGGTCGGCTACTACCACTGCAAGGGCTCGCTGGCCCGAGTGGATGGCATGGCCGAGATCGACGAAGTAACGAGCTCGATCGAAGCTGCGATAAAAGGCTGATCGCGGTTCAGTATTGATTTCGAAGGCGGAAGCGTCCGCCTTCGGTTGACTTGTCAAGCGGTGTTTTTTATAGGCTAGCGCCATCCGCGAATCCGTTGCGATCGACGTGGGCTCCTCCCATATCCGGGAGAACCACATCGGTCGCTTTTGGCCGTAACGCATTTGTTCTCAAAGCGTCGGCTGGCAACCATCAAGTTTAGGAGTGACGACGTGGCACGTATCGCTGGCGTCAATATCCCGACGAGCAAACGCGCAGTCATCGCGCTGCAGTACATTCACGGCATCGGCCCGTCCCATGCCAAGACCATCATGTCGAAGGCCAACCTCACCGAGGAACGCCGGGTCAACGATCTGACGGACGCAGAAGTTCAGCAGATCCGTGAGATCATCGATCGCGATTATCAGGTTGAGGGCGATCTTCGCCGCGAGACCTCGATGAACATCAAGCGTCTCATGGACCTCGGCTGCTATCGCGGCCTGCGCCATCGCCGCTCGCTTCCGGTCCGCGGCCAGCGCACGCATACCAATGCGCGCACCCGCAAGGGTCCGGCCAAGGCGATCGCCGGCAAGAAGAAGTAAATTGGATCGGGCGTCTTGGAACGCCCGGTCAGGTGGAGCCGCCGGCATTACGGCGGTGCTGAGATCGAACGAAAGACATAACGCATGGCAAAAGAGCAGCGCGTTCGCCGCCGCGAACGCAAGAACATCTCCGCGGGCGTCGCCCACGTGAACTCGACCTTCAACAACACGCTGATCACGATCACGGACGCGCAGGGCAATGCGATTTCCTGGTCGTCCGCCGGTGCACAGGGCTTCAAGGGTTCGCGCAAGTCGACCCCGTTCGCCGCGCAGATCGCCGCCGAAGACTGTGCCAAGAAGGCGCAGGAGCACGGCATGAAGACGTTGGAAGTCGAGGTTTGCGGTCCCGGTTCGGGCCGTGAGTCGGCACTCCGCGCACTGCAGGCCGCCGGCTTCACGATCACTTCGATCCGTGATGTCACGCCGATCCCGCACAATGGTGTTCGTCCGCGCAAGAAGCGCCGCGTCTAAGAGCCTCAAAAACCCGGACCCAGCAGGGCTTCCGGGTTTCCCTGTTTCGTCCCCGCGCCGCCGTCCGTTCCGGGCCGCGGCGCGTCGGCGTGTCAGAACCATCGCCACGAATGGATGGTGGCGAGGAAACTGAAAGGCATCCACATGATTGCTAGTAACTGGCAAGATCTCTCGAAGCCCAACCAGGTGGTCTTCAAGGGGAGCGGGCGGACGAAGGCGTCTCTGACCGCAGAGCCGCTGGAGCGGGGCTTCGGCCTGACGCTCGGCAACGCGCTTCGTCGCGTGCTCCTCTCCTCGCTTCAGGGCGCGGCCGTGACCGCCGTACAGATAGACGGCGTTCTGCACGAGTTCTCGTCGATCCCGGGCGTGCGCGAGGACGTGACCGACATCGTCCTCAACATCAAGGAAATCAACATCGGCATGCAGGGCGAAGGCCCGAAGCGGATGGTGGTTCGCAAGCAGGGTCCGGGCGTCGTGCGCGCCGGCGACATTCAGACCGTCGGCGATATCGAGGTCCTGAACCCTGACCATGAAATCTGCACCCTCGACGAGGGCGCGGAGATTCGGATGGAGTTCACGGTCAACACCGGCAAGGGCTACATCCCGGCCGATCAGAACCGCGCCGAGGATGCACCGATCGGCCTGATCCCGATCGACGCCCTGTTCTCGCCGGTCAAGAAGGTGTCCTACAAGGTCGAGAATACCCGTGAGGGACAGGACCTGAACAAGGACAAGCTCACCATGCAGATCGAGACCGACGGTTCGATCTCGGGTGAAGATGCCGTCGCCTATGCAGCGCGCATCATCCAGGATCAGCTTTCGGTCTTCGTCAACTTCGAGGAGCCGCAGCGCGACCAGCGCGGCATGGCGATCGGGGCTGGCGTCGGCGGTGGTGCAGCGGCCGAAGAGCCGATGCAGGAGCTCGCCTTCAACCCTGCTCTTCTCAAGAAGGTCGACGAGCTGGAGCTTTCGGTCCGCTCGGCGAACTGCCTGAAGAACGACAACATCGTCTATATCGGCGACCTGATTCAGAAGACCGAAGCGGAGATGCTGCGCACCCCGAACTTCGGCCGCAAGTCGCTGAACGAGATCAAGGAAGTCCTCGCTTCCATGGGCCTCCATCTCGGCATGGAAGTCCAGGCCTGGCCGCCGGAGAATATCGACGATCTGGCCAAGCGCTACGAGGACCAGTACTAAGCCGATTAGAATCGGTATGTAGGCCTTCTTTTGAGGCCGATAGAGATTTCGGACCGGCGCCAGCGGCGGGCCGACAACCATTCAAAGGAACGGCGACACGTCCCGATGCTTCTCGAAGCGGACGGGCGTGGACGCAAAGATCCCGACCTTCAGCCGAAGCACCGATCAGGGCCGGCTGACTTCTAGACCAAGGAAACCCAACTCATGCGTCACGGAAATCGCGGCCGCAAACTCAATCGCACTTCGAGCCATCGTAAGGCGATGTTCAAGAACATGTCGGTCTCGCTCATCACCCACGAGCAGATCGTCACCACCCTTCCGAAGGCCAAGGAACTGCGCCCGATCGTCGAGAAGCTGATCACGCTCGGCAAGCGGGGCGATCTCCACGCTCGCCGTCAGGCTGCCTCCAAGCTGCAGGACGATGCTTCCGTTGCGAAGCTCTTCGACACGCTCGCGACTCGCTATGCGGATCGCCAGGGCGGCTATTGCCGTGTCCTGAAGGCCGGTTTCCGTTATGGCGACAACGCGCCGATGGCTGTTATCGAGCTCGTTGACCGCGATCCGGAAGCCCGTGGCGCCGCCGATCGTGCGCGCCTCGAAGCTGAAGAGAACGAGGAAAGCGAAGCCGCATAAGCTGGCATTCTCGCTATCGGAATTTCGAAGGGGCCCGCGCGGCCCCTTTTTCGTTTTGGCTTTATTGGTTTGTGGTGTGGTCGATGGGCTGCAGCGGCCTGTCCCGAACGACGTGGAGATGACCTTCATGACGCATGATCGCGTGCTCTTGACCGGCGCATCCGGTTTTATCGCCAAGCATATTCTGAAGCGTCTATTGGAAGAGGGATACGCCGTTCGCGGCACTGTTCGCTCGCCCGCCAAGGCGGATGAAGTTCGCAAAGCGATGATTGAGGCAGGTGTCTCCGTCGACCGGCTTGAAATGGCCGGTGCAGACCTCACGCGGGACGCCGGTTGGGGCGAGATCCTTCGCGACTGCCGCTATGTGATCCACTGCGCTTCGCCGTTTCCGTCCTTCCAACCAAAAGACAAGTTTGGCCTCGTGCCGATCGCACGGGACGGAACACTGCGCGTGCTGAAAGCCGCGAAGGAGGCGGGTGCGGAGCGCATCGTGCTGACCTCTTCCGTCGTTGCGGTCTACGTCGGCCATGGGAAGCGCGAGAACCGCACGTTCACCGAAGCCGACTGGAGCGATGTAGACGGGGAGGGTGCCTATCCTTACGCAGTTTCCAAGACCCTGGCCGAAAAGGCTGCTTGGGCGTTCTCTTCAGACAACGGTCTGGAACTCGCCACCGTCAATCCTGCCTTTGTCCTCGGCCCGATGGTCGACGGGGTGAGAGGGACGTCGCTCGATCTTTTGCACAACATGATGCGGGGGCGTCTGCTGGCCGTTCCGGACGCGGCCTTCGGCGTCGTCGACATTCGCGATGTCGCCGATGCGCATCTTCGTGCAATGACGGTGGATGCCGCGAAGGACCGGCGTTTCCTCCTTTCCGGCGGCACGCGCTCACTGAGGGAGATGGGCGCCGCGATCGCGCGCGAAATGCCTGAACTGAGTCGCCGCATGCCGCGCTTTACCTTGCCGGACTGGCTTGTGAGGAGTGCGGGTCTCCTGTCCAGGCAGGTAAGTCCGATCGTGCCCGAACTGGGCAAGCGCAAAACTTTTGATACAAGCCCGGCAAGAGATGTTCTGGGCCTTCGGCTCAGAGATGCCGACGAAGCGATCGTAGCTGCCGCCCGAAGTCTCGGAGAAGAGCGAACGGCGTAGCGGACCGGCACAGTTAATTTCACTGCGATCATCCCAAGCCCTCAGCCTAGAGCGCCGGACACTTAACCGTACGCATACCCTGCTTCTGTGAGGTAGTTCCAGCATTCGTCTGGGTCATAGAGACCGCAGATATCGCCGATGGCTCGCCATAGGGCATCGAATGTTCGAGCTTCTGCCTTTCGCAAATGCGCTTTGAGCTTGGCGAAGGCCATTTCGATTGGGTTGAGGTCGGGACTGTAGGGTGGGAGAAAGAGGAACCAGGCGCCCTTTTCCTTCAGGATCGCTGCTGCCCTTGCGCTTTTGTGAACCGCGAGATTATCGAGCACGACGACGTCGCCTTTGCTGAGCGTGGGGGCGAGCTGGGTCTCGATATAGGTATCGAAGGCGGATCGGTTCATGGCCCGATCGAGCACCCAGGGCGCTGTCAGACGATCGCAACGCAGGCCGGCGATGAAGGTCTACGTGCCCCAGTGGCCAAAGGGTGCCTTGGCTCGCAGCCTCTGGCCCTTGCGGCTTCGACCCCGCAACGGGGTCATCTTCGTATTGACTGAAGTTTCGTCGATGAAGACCAGCCGATGAGGCTGCAGCCGCATCCTTGGCTGGCGCTTGTCGACCCAGACGCGCCGCGCCTCACGAATGGCTGCGCGTGCGCACTCCGCTGCCATCAGCGATTTTTTTATATGTGAAGCCGCGTCTGCACAGAAAGCGCGAAAGAACCGCCGGAGCCGCTGTCATCCCATGAATCTCGAGAAGTTTGGCTGCCAGTTCCGGCATCGTGATGTCCGGTTGGCGCTCGACTTCATCGATCAGAAAGGTCTCGAAAGGATCCAACGTGCCGCTGCCCCGTGGCCGACCCTGTCGCGGCGGGGCAGCCGAGCCCTCGCGATCATGACGTTGCATCAGCTTGATCGCGAAGCTCTCACTCACACCGAAATATCGCGCGGTCGAGCGACGGGAATGGCCATCCACAATGCGCCCGACCACACGTTCACGAAGATCCATCGAATAGCTGCGGCCCATGATCCACCTCCTGTCTCAGTGAATCACGCCTCAGAAAACTTGCAAACCTTCGATTCTCATTTCGTGTCCGTCGCTCTAGTGCCTTGTCGATGGCTTGGAAGCACGGGACGTTGCCATAAAACTCCCGAATTTCCAGGTGCTCATCGTCATTGGCATCCGCGGTGACGTCGACCAGAAAAAGCCGCACAGAAAATGCGTGCTTCGTCAGCCTGCCATTTCCATCCCAGGGCCTCCTCGTAGAATGTCCGCTTCGCCGCATCGAGTTCTTCGGTGGGGTTCCGCTCGGCCGCAACGCGGCTCTCGCCGATGCCCCAAGCGTAAAATTCATCGAGACTGATCACTCCGTCCTCCTCGGCATCCATCGAGATGAACGCGGTCTCGCGCCCGAGGTTAAGTTCTTTTGCCAGAAGCGATGATCGCCGTTGAGATCCATCGTCGTGATCGTGTGGACCGTTTCTGCAACATCGCTGGACGCCGTGTCGTCCGAAGCCGAAACAGGGAGGGCAACAGCCACTGAGGCGATCGTAAGCGGCTTCTATATCGTTGGAATACGTGTCCTTTCGTCCTTCCTTGGACGCACACCAAGAATGGCTTGCCGAAGCGGCGCAGCCAGACGGCGACATTGTGTGTGACGTTTCATTGGAGACCTGTGTCGGACCGCTATCGGTCAACGCCCCTTCGCCACGCAAGCTGTTCATCCTCTCCGGCATTGGCCGCCGTCCAAGCGTGCGGCTTTGTGCATTTCACGCAGTCCCCGCTCTTGCGAGGGGCCTCATTTCACGGTTATGGGTTCGCCACCGGATGGGTGGCCGAGCGGTTTAAGGCACCGGTCTTGAAAACCGGCGTGCGGGAGACCGTACCGTGGGTTCGAATCCCACCCCATCCGCCATTATCTTATTTGTCCGGCCCGGAGACATGGGTAACAGAACGTACCTAAGACATAGGTGACAATCTCGTGCCGAACGGATTGTCGATTGTTTGCAAGGTTCTCTGCTCCAGGTCGATATATCCCAGATCGTAGCTCATGAAGCTGACGATCCAAATGCCGTCCTCAATCTCCTTTATACCCAGCCTCTGACCGGCCATGACGGTCGACACGTTGATCTTCTTCTTGTGCATGCAGATTCGCCCACAGGCGGTGACGAGGATGTCCCTGTCGTGGAAGGGATATTCGACGTCGGGCAAGCCTCGATAGGTTCTTGAAGAGGGGAGGTAGACCTGGTTCGGCGTCTTCATGCCGAGCGCTTCGTGCGGGCGTTCGTGGTTGAATTCTCTGACGAATTCGTCGAACCGTGCCTGCTGTTGCAGACTGTTCGCGCCGGGCGGCCGGGTCGTCTCCTTCTTCAAGGTCAGATGCATCCGTTCATGCCGACCGTTCTGTTGCGGATGGCCGGGTTTGATCCGCTCGATCGCGATGCCGAGCCTTATCCAAAAGACGGAAAGCTTCGACAAATTGTACAGCCCGTTTGGCGAGGCGAAGGGCAGGCCGTTGTCGGATCGCATCGCCTGCGGCAGGCCGCGTTCCTTGAACAGGCGCACGAAGGCCTCGATGACGGGATCTTCCTTCGTCGATTCCAAGGCTTCGCAACACAGAATCGAGCGGGACGCCTGATCGGTGACCGTCAAAGGGTAACAGTATCGGCCATTGCCGGTCTTGAACTCGCCTTTGAAATCCGTGCACCAGAGATCGTTGGGCTGGAGCGCTTGCGAGAGCTCTGTGCCGGTGGCGGTGAAGTGCCGCCTTTGACGGGCGCGCTTCACCAGGCCGTGCCGGTCGAGCACCGCATGAACCGTCGATTTGGCCGGTATACGCACGTCGCCGGCAAGCTTCCTGACCAGGATCTCCCTGATCTTCCTCGCACCCCAGTGCGGCTTGTCCCGCTTGGTCTCGATGATCAACCGCTCGATCGGGTCCGGCAGCTGGTTGGCGTAGCGCACGGGACGCCGTGAGCGGTCGGTCAGCGCTTCCAACCCTTCCTGCTTGTAGCGATCGAAGATCTTGTAGCCGGTCTTCCGGGAAATCCCGAACGCGCGGCACACATCGCTCATGCCTTCCCCGTCCAGAAGACGGGCTACGAAGCGCAGACGTTCGTCCATGACGGACCTTTCCATCCACGGCATCAACACCTCCCGCAAAGCGAAAAGTGTTACCCATGTCTCCGGTACGAACGGTCACCTATGTCTCGGGTCGGGAAATCGCCCGTCCCGAAGACGTGAGCGACAATCTCGCGCGAGATGGGATTGTCGATGGTTTGCGACCTATTGTGCTCCGGATTCACACATTCGAAGCCGCGTCTCGTTTCGCGACGACCTTCCCGTTGCACCTCTCGGGCAAACTTGCGCCGTCAAGAATGATGCTGCAATTGTCCTGCCTCAAATGCAGCTAGCCAGAGTTGAGCGTATTGGTGGATGTTGCGCACATCGCTCCTGAGTCTGCGCGGGATATCACTTGATGATAATGAAAGATGTGATTGTTGGTCGAAGGCGCAGGTCGTTGTCTTGCAAGAGCGAATTATGAGGTGGTCGAGAACCGTTGCTTTGTGTCTTTTGGCTTTGGGAACGTTGATCATGGCTGATCGGTCCTCTGCCGAAATATCGGAAATATCCAGCAACGCCGCCGTTTTCGCGCTTTCCGAAGAGGAGTTGGCGCAGCGCGGTCTCAAGATCGTGACGATTGGTGAACTCGATTTGCCGGACGGTCGTCTCATCGCCATGGACCCGCTGGTTTTCCCCGACAGGAAACCGCAGCAGCGGAAGGTCGAACCGGGGCGGTATCCGGTGGGTGTCGTCATAGGGACCCCCAAATACAGCCGACCGGCGATCCTGTTCATTCGCTTTTCGAAAGAGATACCGGTGCGGTTCGAAGCCGGTCTCGCGGAGGGACAGTCGGCGGATGGCCTTAAGGAAGACGAGTTCTACGGCGTTCCGGTCGACGCCGGTTTGGCCGCTTTGAGCAATACTGCGTTCACACGTGCGATGGACGCTCGCGAGAAGCTGGAAGCAGCTAAACCAAACAGTAAATTCGACAATTATTACGACAACGTCCTGAGCGAGCAGTTTCCCGGCAGCTCTGGCGATGAATATGGGCTTCACTTTCCAATGGAGGGTGATGCTGGTGCGGCTGTGATTTCACAGTCGGGTTGGGGCGATGGATTTTACCCGATCATCTGGGGCATTGCCGAGGATGGTGATCCGGCCGTCGCTTATCTGGACTTTTACGTGATCGAAGATGCCGACAATTCGGACGATCCGGAGGTAATCGGCGAACGGATGGAAGCCTCGATGAGCGGCTCAGAAAAGTCCGCCAACCGCGAGGCCCTGCAATTGCTTGCGTCCGATGATGGCGCAGGCTTTTCCGAGATGCTCCGCAGTGGCGCAATCGGAGCGAAAGACTACGTTCTCGGGAGAGGCGGCAGCTTTGCTTTCGAAGCGATCCGTACCGACAAACCGAATGTTTTACGTGCGATGATCGAAGCCGGCCTGACGAACGATCTTTCGCAACACGACGAATGGATGGAAGATATCGGCGGCTATATCGCCTATGCGCGCTATCTGCAGGCTCGATCATCTGCGACGGGAGAGAGTGGCGGCTCTCGTATTCCTCCCCGTTCGTCCGAACTCCTCGCAGTTATCGCGGAATGGGAGCGGCGCGTCGGCACCGGCGACAAATCCGAACTTACAAGGACTTCAGAATGAACTACGATCTCGTCGTCATCGGCTCGGGCCCGGGCGGCTATGTATGTGCCATCAAGGCGGCCCAGCTCGGCATGAAGGTCGCCTGCGTGGAGAAGCGCAAGACCTATGGCGGCACCTGCCTCAATGTCGGCTGCATACCCTCCAAGGCGCTGCTGCATGCGTCCGAGCGGTTTCATGAAGCGGGGCATGATTACGCCACGCTGGGCATCAAGGTGACGCCGGAACTCGATCTGCCGGCGATGCTCACCCACAAGGACAAGACGGTGAAGTCGAACGTCGACGGCATCGCCTATCTCTTCAAGAAGAACAAGGTCGACGGCTTCATCGGCACCGGCTCGATCGAGGCGAAGGGCAAGGTGAAGGTCGAGAAGGAAGACGGCTCCACAGAGACGCTCGAGGCCAAGAACATCGTCATCGCGACGGGTTCGGAAGTCGCCGGCATTCCGGGTGTCGATCTCACCTTCGATTCCGACACCATCGTCTCATCGGACTGGGCGATCGCGCTCGAAAAGGTGCCGGAGCATATGGTCATCGTGGGTGGTGGCGTGATCGGCCTTGAACTTGGCTCGGTCTGGTCGCGGCTTGGTGCGAAGGTCACCGTGGTCGAATATCTCGACAAGGTTCTCGGGCCGATGGACACCGAACTCTCCACGGCCTTCCAGAAACTGCTCGCCAAGCAGGGCTTCGAGTTCAAGCTCGGCGCGAAGGTGACCGGCGTTCAGAAGCAGGATGGCGGCGGCGCATCCGTTACGTTCGAGCCGGCCAAGGGCGGTGACAGCGAAACGCTGAACGCCGACGTCGTTCTCGTCGCGACCGGCCGCAAGCCTTACACGCAGGGTCTCGGCCTGGAGAACACCGGCGTGAAGGCAGATGATCGCGGCCGGGTCGAGATCGACGATCACTTCAAGACCAATGTCGACGGCATCTATGCGATCGGCGACGTGGTGCGCGGCGCGATGCTGGCTCACAAAGCCGAGGACGAGGGCGTGGCACTCGCCGAGCTGCTCGCCGGCCAGTCCGCCCATGTGAACTATGACGCGATCCCGTCCGTGGTCTACACCGCCCCGGAAGTCGCCTCGGTCGGCAAGACCGAAGAGGAGCTGAAGAAGGACGGCGTCGAGTACAAGGTCGGCAAGTTCCCCTTCATGGCGAACGGCCGTGCCCGCGCAATGCTTGCGACGGACGGTTTCGTGAAGATGCTGGTGGATGCCAAGACCGACAAGCTTCTCGGCTGCCATATCCTCGGCGCGTCTGCCGGTGATCTCATCGTCGAGGCCGCGCTCGTCATGGAATATGGTGGCGCTTCGGAAGACGTGGCGCTGACCAGCCACGCCCATCCGTCGCTCTCGGAAGCGATGCGCGAAGCGGCGATGGCGGCGGCCTACGGCAAGCCCATCCACATATGATCGAGACCTGATCCGCCGAGGCGGATGCGGCATGCGATCCCTTTCGAAGACCGTCGAACCTGAACGTTCGGCGGTCTTTGTCGTTGCGGGATCAGGACGTTGCCCGATTGATTGACAAGACAATCAACCAAAACCTAGGTTCGGCGACATCAGCAACTGTCCGGGAATTCCAATGATCCGTTTCGCCGCTCTCACCGCCCTCTGCCTCGCAGCCACAGGTGCCGCCGCGCAGGATGCCGACTGCTCCGTGGCTGAATTCACCGCCGGTCTCAAATTCCAGCAGAAATCCGCAGAGGTCGCCGCGCTTCAGTTGCAGGCCTACAATCTTGCGACCCTGCGGCTCGACGCTGCGGTGGAAGGGGCCGATGACCCGGCGAAGCTCGCCGTCGTGACCGATCTCGACGAGACGGTCATCGACAATACGGCTCTCCTCGCCCGCGACCTGAAGAACTGCCATCGCTACGACAACTGGGACACATGGCGGCACTGGGAGCGCGAGGGAAAACCGACGCTCATTCCCGGCGCGAAGGCCTTTCTCGATCATGCGGACAAGCTGGGCGTGACGATCGCCTATATCTCGGACCGGACCGACGACCAGAAGGCGTTCACGCTCGAAGCCCTCAAGGGCCTCGGTCTGCCGCAGGTCAGTGCCGACACGGTTCAATTGCTCGGGCCGGACAAGACGGAACGCCGTGCGAATGTCTCCAAGGACCACGAGATCGTGCTTCTCCTCGGCGACTCGCTTCCCGATTTCGATGGTGGCTTCGGTGAAGGCTCGGTGGCGGAGCGCCGGCAGCTGGTCGAACAGAAGGCGTCCGAATTCGGCGACAAATGGATCGTCTTCCCGAACGCGGCCTATGGCTCCTGGCGCAAGGCGGAACTCGATGCCTGGGGCGCGGAACAGAAGCTCGAAGAATACTGACCGGCGTTGATCAGACCGTGGGGCTTATGCCCCACGGTCTTCTGAATATGACCTTCCACGCGGATCGCCATCAGAAATCCGCTTGATCGCTTCGCGATGACGGATTTCCTGAAATCACGCAGGCGCAGCATGGGGCTTCGATATGCAGCCCGGATGAACGGCAGTCCACCGTATCAGACGTTCTGGTCTGTCCGGTCGTGATCCGGCTTGGCCTGGGTCTCCCAGGCTGCGCCCGCATCGGCGAGCTGTCCTTCCACGACCTCAACTTCGAGCCGGATCGTCGCGCCACCCGCGAACACCAGATCGATATGGCCTGACGGCGCTTCCATTTCCGAGAAGCGGATCGCCAGAAGCACGAGAACCTGATCGTCGCTCGCCGTTTCGAGGCCCTGACGGCGCACATTCGTCACCCGGTCGAAATGCAGAGCAGACCGGCGTCGTTCGTATTTAGGCGCCGAGAACACGCTGAACTTGCGCTTCTGGGCCGTCTCCCAGGCAAAGCGGTTCATCTCGACGGCGAACTGCTTCTCGGCCTTGCGATAGTGGCAGTCGCCCAGCCGAACGATCGCGTCCTGACAGTGAGCCGAGAAGATGTCGAGATCGTCCTTGTCGACGGCAAGCAGGCGGAGGCGGTCCATGGGCATCGCAGCGTTCGATATCGTCCGATTGGAAGGAGGCCGCATTTCACGGCTCACCGGATATAGGTCGCCTCGACCCCGTTCAAACCCATCGACTTGGCGCGAACCGCATCAGTTTTTCTCGGGCTGGCGATATTGCTCGGCAACCTGACCGAATTCGGCGAGGAAACGACCGGCCGCGACCTGAACATGATAGATTCCGATCGCTGGCGAGCGGGTCTTGAAGGCAAGCATCGCCGATCGCAGCGGGGAGGCGGCCAGCAGAGCGAGGTTGCGCGCGTGGCGCTTCATCCGGCCTTTCGCACCTTGGCCATGACGGCGCTCGATGATCGCCGAGATGGCACCGTTGCGCACCGAGCGCGCGTTGATCCAGGAGGCTTCAGTTCGCCGCGCCGGCATCGTTTCCATCACGTGGGCCTCGGCGCACCAGCCGAAGGTGAAGCCGCGGGCCTTGCAACGCGTGTAGAAATCAGCGTCTCCGCCTCCGATGAAATTGAAGGTCGTATCGAGCCATTCCGGCCCCATCGCCTCTAGTACCCTGCGTCGGATCGCGACATTGCCCGAGGAATAGAGGATCGGGACGCGCCCAGTCGTCTGATAGTGCGGCGTGAACACCGGGTGCTTGGACCAGCGCTGCCCGCTCTCGTCCTCGAAGACCGGAAGCTGGGGCGCGCCGACCATATCCGCATCGAGATCATCGCTCGCGGCGATCAGCCGGTCCAGCCATTCAGGGGAGGCGAGTTCGTCGTCGTCGATGATGAGGAGATGCGAGAAATCCGGATAGTGATGGAGTGCCGTCTCGATACCGGCATTATAGGCCGAGCAGTTGCCGCGCTCATGGGCGATGATCACGATGCCGGCCTGCTGGGGATGTGCTTCGAACCATGTCTTCGCGGCAGGAAGGCCTTCCAACCCTTCGTCGTCGTTCTCCATGACGACGATCGCGAAGTTCTTCTTCGTCTTCTGCGCCGTCACCGAATCCACCGTCATGATAAGGTGATCCGGCCGGCGAAAGGTCGGAAGGATGACGACGACCTCCACCGGGCTTTCGCTCTGGTTCACGTGTCGGACGGAGATATTCGGGTTCATCGCTTGCTGCGCCGGTCGCTGAGGTCTCGGAAGGTCGATGAACCATAGCGGCGCCAGATGAATATTTCTTCCAGTCGCCAAGAACCCGCGATCGGCCTTGCCGAAGAATTAACGAAAGAGCAGCACCGGCCGCATGCACTTGCGGACAATTTCGTTCGTGACCGATCCGACGAAGAAGGCCCGCAAGCGCGAATGCCCGGAGGCGCCGACCACGACGAGGTCGATATCCTCGCGATCGCATTCCTCGATGACCGCTTCCTCCACATCTCCCTGAAGCGTGCGGCAGCACGCATCGAGGCCGGCGCCCTTCAGGTCCTCGCAGACGCGTTCGAGTTCCGGGTCGGATGCATTACTGGTCGCCTTCACGACCTCGATATGCGTTCTCCTCAGAAGCGGCGAAGAGCGCAGGAAATCGAGCGCCTTGAGAATGCTCTGGCCTCCGTCATAGGCCACGAGCACCTTGTGCAGGGGGCGGAAGGCGCGGGCCGAGATCAGCACGGGCGCCTTCGCCCGACGCATGATGCGTTCGACATTCGAGCCGAGATGCATTCTTGCGAAATCGGCTGCATCGCCGCGCTTGCCGATGACAATGAGATCGCAGCCAGGTTCGCGCACCTCGATCGCTTCGAGGAGATCGCCGAGAACCACTTCGTCTTTCACGTTCTCGATGCCCCGTTCGCGCAGCCGCTCCGCCGATTCCGAAAGGATCAGCCGGCCGCGTTTGCGGGCGAGCTTGGCGCGCTTCTCGTCATGCTCGGCAAGCTCCTTCAGGAGTTCATCCCGCTCACCGAGATCGAGATTGCCTGAGAGATCGGCCGGTGCCGAGCCGAGATCGCGGCGGCCGATCACGTGAATGAGTTCGACGTCGGCGGACAGCTGTCGCGCCACGTACTCCGTATTGTCGATCACGCTCTCGGTATAGTGCTGCGAGCCATCGACGAGCGCCAAGATCTTCGCCACGTTGTTTCCTCTTCGCTTCTTGTCGGCAGCGCTTTGCGCCGCCCGTCCGCTTCTGTGGCCGGACAGTCGGTCGAGTGTGTCAGTGGGCTTCCATGCGGGCAAGGGCATCCGGCTTGTCTGCGATGCCGAGACGACCGACAAGCGTGCGGCTCGCCTCGTTCATGCCGACGAGTTCGACCTCGGTGCCCTCGCGGCGGAATTTCAAGACTGCCCTGTCCAATGCGCCAACGCCCGACAGGTCCCAGATATGGGAGCGTGAGACGTCGATCGTCACCTTGTCGACATCCTCGCGGAAGTCGAACGCATCGCCGAAATCGCCGGTCGAGGCGAAGAAGATCTGGCCAAGGACCCGGTAGGTCCGATGGCGTCCATCGTTGGAGAGATCGCTCTCAATGTAGAAGAGTTGGGCGACCTTCGAGGCGAAGAAGATGCCCGACAGAAGTACGCCGGCGAGAACGCCGATCGCGAGATTATGGGTCCAGACCACCGTCACGACCGTGACCAGCATGACGATCGAGGAACGGCGAGGATGGGTCTTGAGGTTGAAGATCGATTCCCAGGAGAAGGTGCCGATCGAGACCATGATCATGATCGCGACCAGCGCCGCCATTGGGATCACGGCCACCCAGTCGCCGAGAACGACGATGAGGAAGAGGAGCGCGATGCCTGCAAAGAAGCAGGAAAGCCGCGTGCGTCCGCCGGATTTCACGTTGATCACGGACTGGCCGATCATCGCGCAGCCCGCCATGCCGCCGAAGAAGCCTGTGACCGTGTTGGCAATGCCCTGGCCGATGCATTCGCGGTTCTTGTCGGACGGTGTGTCGGTGAGATCGTCGACGACCTGCGCCGTCATCAGCGATTCGAGGAGGCCGACGACTGCAATGCCGAGCGAGTAGGGCAGGATGATCTGCAGCGTCTCGAGCGTCAGCGGAATGTCCGGGATCAGGAAGATCGGCAGCGAATCGGGGAGTTCGCCCATATCGCCGACGGTGCGCAGATCGAGCCCAAAGATGAGCGCGATGACGGTCACGACGACGATCGCGACGAGCGGCGAGGGGATCGCAGTCGTCACTCGCGGCAGGAGATAGATGATCGCAAGACCGAGCCCGACCATCGCATAAGTGAGGGATGGAACGCCGACGAGCTCTGGAATTTGTGCCATGAAGATGAGGATCGCGAGCGCGTTCACGAAGCCCGTCATCACCGAGCGCGACACGAAGCGCATGGCATCGCCGAGCTTCAGGGCACCCGCTATCAGCTGGAGAAGGCCGGCAAGCACCGTTGCCGCGAAGAGATATTGCAGGCCGTGATCGGCGACGAGCGTGATCATCAGCACGGCCGTCGCGGCCGTCGCCGCCGAGATCATGCCCGGGCGGCCACCAAAGATCGCCGTAAGGCAGGCGATCGAGAATGAGGCGTAGAGCCCCACCTTCGGATCGACGCCGGCGATGATCGAAAAGGCGATCGCTTCCGGGATGAGAGCGAGGGCGACGACGAGGCCGGACAGGAGATCGCCGCGGATATTGCCGAGCCATTCGGCTCTGAGATTGCGGGTCGAGAACATGAGCTCCAGACGAATATCGGATCGCCGCGCGCGATGTTTCGCTGGCTCGATGCCGGCGCTCGCGTACGTTCACCATGCGGTGCGGCCGCTGGATGCGACGATGAGATGGGCCGGGGGATAGGCGCCCGGCATAGCCACCCGCGGGGGATGCGGGTCCATGTTGCGCCGCACTCTTGACCCATCGTCGCGGCAGAATCAACCCGCGACGATCGGACTCGCGTGCATAGCTGAGTTGTGCGCTTGCCTTCGCCTTAGCGAAGCCGCAAAAGAACGGAACGAGAAAACGCGATAACCGAATGGCGGCGGTTACCCATGAATGCTTTGGCGCGACGAATGCGGCAGGACGAGTGCGAGCGGCTGGATGCCGAAATCGCGGGTAAAATGGTTCAGCTTGATCCGGCCGGCGTCCTATTCCTGCCCGACGAGCAGACCCTGATCGTCTCCGATCTCCATATCGAAAAAGGCGCGGCCTTCGCCCGGCGCGGCATGATGCTGCCGCCCTATGACACGGGACTGACTTTGCTGCTCCTGGAGAAAGTCCTGAAACGCCTGGAGCCGCGTCGTGTCATCTGCCTCGGCGACTCCTTCCACGATCGGAAAGGCGCTGAACATCTGCCCGAAATCTATCGAGATTCGCTTGTGACGCTGATGGCTGGACGCGACTGGGTCTGGATCAGCGGCAATCACGATCCGGAACCACCGGCCGAACTGGGCGGTACCTGCTGCGGCGAGATAGCGATCGGCGCACTCACGCTGCGACACGAACCGACGGCCGGGCCCGCTTGCGGCGAGATCGCCGGTCACCTCCATCCGGTCGCGAAGGTGAAGGGACCGGGCAGGGCGGTTCGCGGCACCTGCTTCGTCGGAGACGGCTCGCGCCTCATCCTTCCGAGCTTCGGGGTTACCACGGGTGGCCTTAACGTGCTCGACCGCGCCTTCTCGGGCATGTTCGACCACTTGAGCGCCCGCGTGTTCGTGACCGGGATGCGCAAGATTTACCCGATCGGTTTTGCTTCACTCTGCTGACGGACCGCGGCGTGCCGCTCGGAACTTGTCGATGCGAAGACGAACCGTTGCTGGCACGTTCCTAAGCGTTCAAGCGGTCTTGTGAATGATTGAAACCTTACAGTTCCCATTGTCTGGTTATAGACCAGAGTAATTCAGCGTTGACATGACGCTGCGTTTGGCTCTTTCACGTCATCACGACTTCGCGAGGGGCGGAGTTTTCGGGGGAGGGAAGAGTCGATGAAACGAATCATGGCATTGGGTCTGGCGGCACTGGGGCTGGCCGCCTGCACGACGACGGAAGATGCCAACCAGGCGATCCAGAGCCGTTGGACAGGTCAGCAGAGCGATCTCTTTTTCTCCCAGTATGGCCCTCCGGCCAGCACTTTTCCGCTGAACAATGGTGGTACAGTCTATACTTGGCGCGGGGGCGAGACGGTTCGCGACGTGCCGGCGCAGTACCGCGCGATGTCGAAGGAAGAGCGCAAGTTCGAGGAAAAACGCCGGAACAACTCCACCATCATCAATATCGGTGGTTCCATGTCGATGGAATCGGCTCCTCCGGGCCAGGTTCTCGTCACGCCGGCGCGAACCGAACAGCTTGGCTGCGAGGCGCAGATCACGACCAATGACCGGGGGATCATTACGAATATTCGTACCAGCCGCGACACTGACGGTGAGGGATTCAGCTTCTCGCGCTGCGCGGAAGTCTTCGGCGTCGAGAGCTAAGGCCGCAGGCCATTACGGGTAGCCGTCTGCGAGGCGGTTCTCCAACCGACCCATCGGCGCACAAGGGAATGTCCGCCTCGCGCCGATGATCGATTTCCCAGTCCTGTTCCTATTCAACGTTTTCCGGCCCTGAGAACAGGCCGGCATCTTCGCCTGCAAGGAACTTTCGCGCATCATCCTTGCCGGCTTCCCAGGTGTCGTGAAGCTTCTGCCGGTCGGTGAAGTCGATCTTGTCGGCGGGCACCGCCTTTGAGGGTTGAACGTATAGACGCCGCTCGGTCTGCGGCAGATTGCGGAACCGGCGCGTCAGAAGGATGAGGGTACGTCCCGCGTCATTGGTCGGCAGCGGTGCCTTGGATGTCATGCCGCCGTCGATCACGTATCTGCCTTCCCAGCCCTCGACGTTGAAGACCGGCGGGATCACGGCGGCCGCGCAGATCAGATCCACCAGCTTTCCCTGCTTTGCCGCTTCGCGGGCATCGACGAGGCTGCTGTCGGCGCCGAGCTGGGCCGGCCATTCCACATGCGGCGTCGAGCGGATCGAGAGATCGAGGAGATAGGCCGCCATCATCGGGAAGGTCGACCATTTCGGCAGCGTATCCGTCGGCGGATGGGCGATCAGGACCTCGAATTGCGGTCCGTCGATGATCGACTGGATGGCGTCATCGTCGAGAACTGCGGATACGACCTCTTTATAGATGCGTTGATGCGGAGTCAGTCCGTCGACATCGGCTTCGTCCAGCGAGGTGCTGATGTTGAAGTCCCTTTCGAGAAACGCCTCACCCATTGTTTCCAGCAGCTTTACCTCGCGCTGCGCGATGTAGCATGCGGCCGACATGGCGCCACCCGAAGCGCCTGTGATCCGCTTCGGATTGAGTTCGAGGGGCTTGCGGACAAGTTCGCAGAAACCGCCATGCCAGAAGCAGCGCGTGCCGCCACCCGAAAAGACGAGCTGTTCGAAAGGCTCCAGCTTGACGCTGTTGACGATGGAAGACGCGTGCTCGGACATCGGCATTTCCCGTTTCTGGCTGTCACCAAACAATAAGAGACCCCCGCCGCGGAGCGAGGGTCTCGATAGTTTCAATCGTGGGGCCGAAGGGGCGCTGCTTCGAAAGGCCGCCGGTCATTCCAAGAGACGAACGTCAACAGCTAGCTCCGGCGATGCTCTGTCAGAGACGCTCGACGCACATCGCAACGCCCATTCCGCCGCCGACGCAGAGCGTTGCAAGGCCCTTCTTAACATTCCGGCGCTGCATCTCGAAAATGAGCGTGTTGAAGATACGGTTGCCGGAAGCGCCGACCGGATGGCCGATCGCGATTGCGCCGCCATTCACGTTGACGATCTCCGGGTCCCATCCGAGGTCCTTGTTCACCGCGCAAGCCTGGGCCGCAAAAGCTTCGTTGGCCTCGACGAGATCGAGGTCGTCGATCTTCCAGCCGGCCTTTTCCAGCGCCTTGCGGCTCGCAGGTATCGGGCCGGTGCCCATGATTGCCGGATCGACGCCGGCCGTCGCCCAGGAGACGATCCGCACCATTGGTGTGATGCCGCGCTTCTCGGCCTCCGACTCCTTCATCAGGACGACGGCCGAGCCGCCATCGTTGATGCCGGATGCGTTGGCAGCCGTGACCGAGCCTTCCTTGTCGAAGGCCGGCTTCAGTTTGGCGATTCCCTCGGCGGTCACGCCGTACTTGATGTACTCGTCGTCCTCGACGACCGTGTCTTCCTTCCGGCCTTTCACGGTGAACGGCACGATCTCGTCCTTGAAGCGGCCGGCCTTCTGGGCTGCTTCCGCCTTGTTCTGGGACTTGGCGGCGAACTCGTCCTGCATTTCGCGGGTGATCTGCCACTGGTTCGAGACATTCTCCGCCGTATTGCCCATGTGGTAGCCGTTGAAGGCATCCATCAGGCCGTCCTTCAGCATTGTATCGATGAGCTTGAGATCGCCCATCTTCTGGCCCTTGCGAAGGTGCTGGGCATGCGGCGCCATGGACATGGATTCCTGACCGCCCGCGACGATGATGTTGGCGTCGCCCATGGCGATCTGCTGCATGCCGATCGCGACCGTGCGCAGGCCCGATCCGCAGAGCTGGTTGAGACCCCAAGCCGTTGTCTCCTTGGGACAGCCGGCGGCCATGGCGGCTTGACGTGCTGGGTTCTGGCCCTGCGCCGCCGTCAGGATCTGGCCCATAATGACCTCGTCCACCTCGTTCGGATCGACCTTTGCGCGTGAAAGGGCTTCCTTGATGGCGGCTGCGCCGAGGTCGTGGGCCGGCACGCTCGAAAGCCCGCCATTAAACGCGCCCACCGCGGTCCGCGCCGCACCGGCGATGACGATAGAGTCGGTATTGCTCATGGTTCACTCCCTCATGATCTTTGAGCCTGACGCCGCGACCCGCTTGAAAGACCTGGTCTCGACCGGCTCTGCTTTTCATTCACAATTTGATAGCCGGCGGCTGCAAGTCAAATGCTATGCCAATGTTGGCAAGTTCACAGTTGCAGCGCAAAACGCGCAACCGGCTTTGCTTTCAAAGCGATGGTCGCGATAAGGTTTGGAATGCGCTGCAAAATGTGCCACTCCTTCATGCAGCGCAGCGAAAAACCTGACTACGGTTTGGTTATGCGGGTGGAAAATCTGTCTTTTGGGGCACGAAGGCATGGCTAAAAAGTCCGATGTGACCATCATCAAGAAATACGCCAACCGGCGACTCTACAACACCGGGACCAGCCAGTACGTGACGCTGGAAAACCTGGCGCAGATGATCAAACTCAACGAGGAATTCCTCGTTCAGGACGCCAAGACCGGCGATGACATTACCCATTCAGTGCTTACCCAGATCATCTTCGAACAGGAGTCGAAGACCGGACAGGCGATGATGCCGACGACCTTCCTGCGTCAGCTCATCCGGTTCTATGGCGACCAGATGCAGATGGTGGTTCCGAGCTATCTCGAACAATCAATGTCCGCTCTTTCGCGCGAGCAGGAGCGTTTTCGCGAAACCATGACGAGCGCCGTCGGCAAGACGCCGATCGAAATGATGGAAGCGCAGGTTCGGACCAATACCGAGATGTTCCGGAAGGCGATGGCGATGTTCAACCCGTTCATGTCCGGCGTCGGCAGCGGATCGATCGACAATTTGCCCCCAGAGGGCGGCGAGCGCCAGAATCACGAGCTGGAAGCGATGCGCACGCAGCTCGCGGCCATGCAGGAAAAGATCGATCGGCTGACCGACGACAAGGGCTGAGGCCGGTCCGGCTCGAGAATATCAAGCGAAAAACGCGTCTATCGCGTCCGCAATCTCCCGCAGAATGTCTCCGGCCGGCCGCGCTTGAGCCAATCGTGCCGACTGGCCCGCCCAAGCCTGCATTCGGATTATATCCTGCTTCTGTGCCGCATCCGACCGCATTGCTGCCGTCAGGCCGCGCTGAACGGGGTAGGGCGCGGGTTCGGGAAGCGCGCCGCTCTCGATCGCCTCGACGTAACGATTGCGCACGGCGCGGCCCAGGCGTCCTGAAAAGCCCCGTGTCAAGGCCGTCTCGGTTGCCGATGTTGTCGCGAGTGCATCGGCCCAGGCCGGATTGAGGCCCGCTTCCGGCGTTCTCAGGAAACCCGTCCCGATCTGAACCGCCGATGCGCCGAGCGTCAGTGCGGCGATGGCGGTTCTTGCATCGGCGATCCCTCCTGCCGCGACCACCGGACAATCCACGGCGTCGACGATCGCTGGAATGAGCGCGAGTGCGCCGACCGCCTGCATCTGAGCTTTCGACGCATCGAAACTGCCGCGGTGGCCGCCTGCTTCAGCTCCTTGAGCGACGATGACGTCGGCGCCAGCCGCTTCGGCTTTCCGCGCTTCATCGGTGCTGGTCACGGTGGCGAACCAGAGGATGCCTTCGTCCTTCAATCGACTGACGAGGGTGTTCGAAGGCAGGCCCATGATCGACGAAAAGGCGGTCGGCCGTGCTGCGATGATCGCTTCTGCCTGAACCTCGAAATCCAGCACAGCGGCATCGCCCGCATCATTAGGAACGGCGGGCCCCCATTCCCCGAGGGCCTCCCGAAGTGCTGCTTCGTGAGCGGCATCGCGATGAGGTTCCGGGTCCGGCACCCAGAGGTTCATGATGAAGGGGCCGTTGGAGCCTTGTCGAAATTCGTCGGCCCATTCTGCGATTGTGTCGGGCCCGAGGAGAAGTGCACCGCAGGCTCCGATCCCGCCGGCATTTGCCACGGCAATCGATAGGGACGGTGGGCACGCGCCTGCCATGGGAGCAAGTCCGATACAGGTCTCCGCACCCGTCAACGCCTGAAAGGCAGTCATTCTGGCTGAGGTTTCGCGGCGCATGGCAGTCTCGTTTCGCTATTGTTCGGCGTTCGGAAACGTACCGCGATCTGCTGCCCTGCCAATGCACAAAAGATCAATGCCTGCCGTTTCGATTGGCTGATGGAACAGCGTACCGCCAACGCGAAAAACCCGGCCACCGTCTCCGGTGCCGGGCTAATCAAGTCATCAGGGCAGGGCTGTTTTAGTCCTTGACCGTCATGATCTGGCGACCGCGATACATGCCGGTCTTCAGATCGACATGGTGCGGACGGCGCAGTTCGCCCGAGTTCTTGTCCTCGATATAGGTCGGGTTCTTCAGCGCATCCGCCGAACGGCGCATTCCGCGCTTGGACGGGGTGGTTTTTCTCTTCGGTACGGCCATGGTTAGCTCCGCTCAGTATCGGCCGTCGAACGGGTTGCAACCCGCCAATTGTCTCGACCGAGGATATCGTTCAAGGTGTTGCCTTCTGCCCGAAACGGGCTTTCCGGCCCCGATTTGGTCAATGCAGGCTGCTTCGCAAGCGAAATGCGAATGGACCGGCTTCACCATGACGGGAAATCTTGAGCGTCGCCATATCAAACCTCGCGGCATTTGCAAAGGGTTTGTCCGAACCGCGTGAAGCCAGATCGGCGGAAGCGAAATCGCTTAGCCTTCGGTTTTCACGCAGCCGACGTAATCGCCCGAGGCGCGCGCGAGACGCTGGACGCGGTCTGCCAGCGCATTCATCCGCCGTGTCGGATCGGCCGGATTGCGACCCGTCGGATTGGGAAGCGTCACCGTCAGGAGTGCGGCCTGCCGTTCGGTGAGATCGGCAGCCGAGCGTCCGAAATAGTGCTGGCTTGCCGCCTCGATGCCGTAGACTCCTTCGTCCCACTCCGCGATGTTCAGATAGATTTCGAGGATCCGGTCTTTTGAGACGACCATATTGAGATAGAGCGCCAGCGGCAGTTCGATTGCCTTCCTGACATAGGATCGGCCGTTCCAGAGAAACAGATTCTTGGCTGTCTGCATGGGGATCGTCGAGGCACCGCGTGTCTCTTCACCGTCCAGAAAATCATCGACCACCGCTTTCATCTCGCCCCAGTCGACCCCGTCGTGCCGGCAGAACTGGCCGTCTTCGGACATGATCACCGAATAGCGCATGACCGGCGCGATCTCTTCGAGGTCCACCCAGTCTCGCAAATAGGGACGGAAGGTGAAATGGTCGCGCAGAATTAGCGTGGACACCGGATGGACCGCCGAGACCGTGTAGACCGGGACGAGGATGAGCGGGAGGGCGGCCAGAACCAGACCTGCGACGATGACGGCGATGACGATCTTGCGCAGCATCTTGATCGGGCGGACTCTCTGGCGCATCGGAGCGAAGGCGGTGGCGGTTTTCAGAGCTTCGGTTTAGACGGCGGGTCGGGCGACGGCAACGCCGCTCTTCGAGCCCGACCTGCTTCCGGTGGGCGCAAATGGCTTGAAAGCCACAATCCTCGCCCGGACGAAATCGATGACCATAAGGGACGCCTGAGATGTTCGAGCAGAGCCTGGCACAAACAGCGGAACGGGTAGAAGCTCGACTGACAGAGGCCCTGTCCGGTCACGCTGGGCTCGCGAAAGGTGCTCCAGAGCGGCTCCTCGCTGCCATGCGCCACGGCGCGCTTGGCGGCGGTAAGCGGCTACGACCCTTTCTGCTGATCGAGAGCGCACGGCTCTTCGGTGCAACCGATGACGCGGCGCTCGATATTGCCTGCGCGCTGGAGGCTATCCACTGCTATTCGCTGGTTCACGACGATCTGCCGTCGATGGACGACGACGACATGCGGCGTGGTCGCCCGACGGTCCACAAAGCCTATGACGATGCGACGGCGATTCTCGCAGGTGACAGCCTTTTGACGCTCGCCTTTGGACTGGTTGCCGGCGCCGAAGCCATCCCGGCCGAGGCGCGTGTAAAGATCGTTACCTTGCTTTCTGCTGACGCAGGCGTTGCCGGCATGGCGGGCGGACAGGCCCTCGACCTCGCGGCCGAGCATTGCGCGTTAAGCGAAGACGAGATCGCGTGCATGCAGGCGATGAAGACGGGCGCGCTGATCGCCTTTGCCTGTGAGGGCGGCGCCGTCGCTGGCTCGGCTTCTGACGATGATCAACAAAGGCTGCGGCGGTTTGGCGAAACCATCGGTCTCGCCTTCCAGCTCGCCGACGATCTTCTGGACGAGACAGCCGATGCGGCTCAACTCGGCAAGGCCGCTGGCAAGGACCGGGCGCGCGGCAAGAAGACGCTTCCTGCCCTTCGCGGCATCGATTGGACACGCAAACGGCTTGCAGAACTTGTCGCCGAGGCCGAAGCCGAGCTCGCGCCGTTCGGCGAGAAAGCGCGCGTGCTGCTGGACGCCGCCCGGTTCATCGCCAATCGGGACCGGTGAAGAGGGTCATTCGGAAAACAAGCGAGTGCCTGTTTGACGTCGGCAACGTTCCTTCGTTTCAATGGCGATGTCGCGATTTAGGTCGCATGCACCTCGGTTTCGACGCTTCTCGCGCCGATCCTGACGCCGCTTCTCTTCTATATTTTTGCGAGCCAATATCTCCCCGTCGATGCCGACGCGATTTTCGTGTCTATTCTGAAGATCGTTCCTATTCCCATTATTCTGGCCATCCTGTGCCAGCAATTCTTCGGTAAGGCCGTCCTAGAGGCGGTGTCCATTCGGCCGCTCGTCAGTGTCGCAGGGGGCGTCCTCATCGTCGCCGCCGCGGTCGGGTCAATCAGGAGCGGATCGCAATGAGCGGGCTAGCCACTCTCGCGATCGTCGCGATCCGTAATTTTGTCGGCTTGGCGCTCGGCTATCTGGCTGCTCGGCTCCTTTCGGTTCCAGAGCGTAAGGCGAAGACGATTTCCCTGGAGGTCGGGTTCAAGAATTCGGGGCTCGGTGCTGCCTGGGCGACGGCGCACTTCTCGCCGCTCGCGGCAATGCCCAGCGCCATTTTTCGGTCTGGCACAATATCTCGGGCGCTATCGCGGCGAATTATTTTTGCGCAGTCGGAAACTGAACATTCGCCTGATCGCGACGCTGCAAGATCATCTGTCCGATAGGCTCGTCCTCGCGAGCTGTCTCACGCGCGCACGCCTTTTAATCTTGATCTGGATCAAAATACTGGTGCTTCGTACTATGTAAGATACGGGCATTCAAACAAGGAGACCCGTGTCATGAGCAGCGTGCGTGAACCTCTTGCGAACCAGCAGAGTCATATCCCGGCGGCCGATCGGAACGGATTCCTCGCCGATGTCGCGGTCATCACCGATGGCTCGGAAAGCGACGAGGCGACGCTTTCCTTCGCCGAGACGATTGCGAGTGCCTACAGCGCCCACCTTACCGCGCTATACATGAACTATGTTCAACTCGGCGCGATCCCGGTTGGGCCCGGATCGGCTTTCCTCGTCCAGAAGCTGCGCGAAAATGGCCATGCGACGGGTGACGCCGTCGAGGCGGCGCTGCGCAGCCGCCTCGAAGCACAGGCTGGTTCCTTCGAGCTGCGGCGCTCGGAAGGCGAAATTGGCGATCTGATCGAAGCGGCGGTTCGCATGGCGGGCGTCAGCGATGTGGTCGTGGCGTCCGGTCAGAATGCGCTCGTCCGGCCCGGCCGGGATCTCATCGAGGCGCTTCTCTTCAAGGCGAGTGCGCCGGTGCTGATCGTTCCTGGCCAAGCACACGTTCAGAAGGATGCGGCGCTTTTTCCAAGTTCGATTGTGGTCGGCTGGCGGGATACGCCCGAATGCGCCCGCGCCATCGCCGCCGGTCTTCCCTTCCTCAAACGCGCCAACGCGGTGACTCTCGTCAATGTCGCCGAATCGAACGCCGACGAAGAGCGGCACCGGGAGCCGATGGCCGATGCTGCCCGCCATCTCTCAAGGCACGGTGTCTCGGTGGAAGTCCGCCACATCGCGGAATGGGAAGACCCGGCGGACGCCTTGGTCAACGAGGCCAAGATTATCGGTGCGGATATGCTGATACTCGGCGCCTATGGCCACTCGCGGGTTTACGAAACCGTGTTCGGCGGTGTGACCCGCGAGCTTCTCAGGAACACTCCGCTGCCGATCCTGTTCTCGCACTGAAGCCGTAAGTTGGCGTTCAGTTCTTGACCACCACGCAAGACCCGCCGCGCTGACGAAGCTGGCCGCAGACGCGGCTGGCTTCGTCTCGGCTGTCTGCACCGATCCGCACTGCATAGATATTGGCGCGTCCGCCTGCTCGGGCCCTCACGACCATCGGCTGTTTGCTACCGATGACCGATCCGTACTGCGAGCGCACCCTGCCGAACATTTTCATTGCAATGGAGCGGTTTGCATGGCCCGCCACCTGAACGCCCCATGGCTGTCTTCGAACCGCCGGCGCTTCGGTCGAGGCGAAAACCGCGCGGGTCTTCATGATTGGCAGGTTCGAGCATGACTCCATGAAGGGCAGGTCTTCGTCGAGCGGGCGCTTTTCCACGTCGCGGCCGGTCTCGAGGAACCACTCGATCGGCCGATAGGTGATAGCGTTCACATAATCGACGGTCTCGTAGGGCAGCGTGCCCTGAGCACCGCCGGCGATCCAGCCCTTCATGCGGTTTATGCCGCCGTTATAGGCTGCCGCGGCGAGCCCCCAATTGCCGAGTTCGTTTTTCAGGTCACGAAGATACCGTGCGGAATGCCGGATGGAGGCTTCGTAATCATACGGATCCGCGAGGCCGCGCTCTTTCGCAGTATAGGGCATGAACTGCGCGATCCCTTGGGCCCCGACCGGCGAGACCGCGCCGACGTCGAAGCGACTTTCCTTCCAGATCAGACGCGCGAAGAAATCGCGGTTCATCAGCATCTCGTCGGCGTTATCCGCGATGAGTGTGCAGATCTGCTTCGTCGTCGGGTTCTTGTCTTTCCCGGAAATCTGCTTGCGGCCAGCAGATCTATCACCGGACGTGGTCGCGTTGGGCTTGGATGGACTGTCGGTCTTTTCCACGACGGCAACGTTCTCACCGTCATCCCGCGCACTGGGTTCGGTCGTCTCAGCGGAGCTATCGGATGAGGCCTGGCGAGCATAGGGTTTGGCTTCGTTCGCGGCGACAGAAACCGCCGGCAGGCCGAGAGCCAGCGCCAGTCCGAGACCTATTGAGATCGCGTATTGCCGCACGTTGACCTCTGAACTTCATTTCCAAACAACACCTTGCCCTATGAATTCGCCGATATGGCGGCAGGGTGCAATGTCGAAAACTGTCACTTGATGAAGGTCGCGATTCTGGCTCTTGCACGCGACCGCAATGTCTATTTCTCGAGGCTTTCTTCCGACTTCTTCCGTTTGGCGAAGGTTACGCGAAAGTCTGCGCCTCGCTGCTGCTCAGCACCTCACGCGCCTTGGTGAAGATATCTTCTTCATCGGCCGCGGCGTCGGACTTCACGTCATAATAGAACTCGTGCCAGTCTTCCTGCCGGGTTTCGTTCGCGCCTTCGGTGTTGCCGATGGTCCCGAGCAACTCGCGATGCTTGTCGTGATCGGTCTTGATCCGCTCACAACCGTCCGGCATCGGTTTCTGCCGGGTGTGATGACTATTCGGCGGCGTCCCGCTCATTTCCGGAGCCGAACCGCTTTTCGATATAGTCGGTCACCATCACCTGAAAATCGGCTGCGATGTTCGGTCCTCTCAGTGTCGCCGCCTTCTTGCCGTCGATGAAGATCGGCGCGGCCGGCTGTTCGCCCGTCCCGGGGAGCGAAATGCCGATATCCGCATGCTTGGATTCGCCCGGTCCGTTCACGATACAGCCCATCACGGCGACGTTGAGCTGCTCGACGCCGGGATATTTCTCGCGCCAGATCGGCATGTTCTCGCGGATGTCGCTCTGAATTTTCTCGGCAAGCTCCTGAAACACTGTCGAGGTCGTGCGGCCACAGCCAGGGCAGGCGGCGACGACGGGCAGGAACTGACGGAATCCCATGGTCTGAAGTAGTTCCTGAGCGACCTGGACCTCCCGTGTCCGATCGCCTCCGGGTTCCGGCGTCAGAGAGACGCGGATCGTGTCGCCGATGCCCTCCTGCAGAAGGATGCCCATAGCGGCGGAGGAGGCGACGATGCCTTTCGACCCCATTCCGGCTTCGGTCAGGCCGAGATGCAGGCAGCGATCGGTGCGGCGCGACAGATCGCGGTAAACCGCGATCAGGTCTTGCACGTTGGAAACCTTCGCCGAAAGGATGATCCGGTTGCGCGGCAGGCCGATATCCTCGGCAAGCTCGGCCGACATCAATGCCGACTGGATGATCGCCTCGCGCGTCACGGCGCGGGCCGATTTCGGCTCGGCCAGCTCGTTGTTGGCGTCCATCAGCTTCGTCAGAAGTTCCTGGTCGAGTGAGCCCCAGTTGACCCCGATCCGCACCGGCTTGTCGTAGCGGATCGCCATCTCGATGATCTCGCCGAACTGCTTGTCCTTCTTCGTCTTGAAGCCGACATTGCCGGGATTGATGCGGTATTTCGCGAGTGCCTCCGCACACCCCGGATGATCGGCGAGCAGCTTGTGGCCGATATAGTGGAAATCGCCGACGAGCGGCACGTCGACGCCGAGCCGGTCCAGCCGTTCGCGAACCTTTGGAACAGCGGCGGCCGCTTCGTCTCGGTCGACCGTGATGCGCACGATCTCCGAGCCCGCGCGGGCGAGCGCAGCGACCTGCGCGACCGTCGAGTCGACGTCAGCGGTGTCAGTGTTGGTCATCGACTGGACGACGACCGGGGCACTGCCACCGACCATCACACCACCGACATCGACGCCTATGGTTGGGCGGCGATCGAGTGGCCCCGCCAGCGGTCCTTCGAGGGGTGGCGTCATGTCGTCCATGGTGAAAGCGCTCTTTCAATTCGTCGGTCGGAACGGACGTGGGCCGTCTTCAGGGGCTTGTCAATTGACCTTAACCGGATGGCGCGCATGTGACACGAGGGAAAAACAGCGCCCTCGCGCGAACCGCCAACGTGAACAGGATCAATAGAAATGGAAGTCGGTATAGGTCCGATCGTCGTCGTCATCGCGTTCTTGGTCATGATCATGGCGGTTCCGATCTGGCCGTGGGCAAGGCCGTTCGGCTACCGGCCGACGATCATCTTGGGGATCGTCTTCATGATGATTGCGGTCTTCGTCGCAATCGGCGGGTTCGGTTCATTTTAGATTTGTTCTCGGTCGGGACCGGGAACGCCCCAGCCACCTTCGCATTCAGCTTCCCTTCATGACGAAACCGTCATGTCCGAAGACATGGCAATGCCCTAATGTTACGAACATATGGGACGCGAAACATCCGTCCTTCCGAGCTTTTGATCCTCGGACGGGACGACCTTGGATAAGCAGACGACAATGGCGAACATGATGAAACCTTCAAAGTTTGCAGGAAAAGCAAAGGCGTTCGGCGGCCGCGCGGCTCTCTCGCTGATGCTGGCACTTGGCGTTGCGGCTCCAGCCGTGACCGCTATGAGCGGACCGGCTCTTGCGCAGGGTGGTGCAGCGGCCCAGCGGATCGCGGACCATTTTTCCAGCATTCCCTCCATGCACGGCGACTTCGTGCAGTTCGATCCCAACGGACGCCAGAGCGAAGGCAAGTTCTACATCGAGAAGCCGGGCAAGGTTCGCTTCGATTATGCCTCGCAGCCGCTGCGCGTGATCGCCGATGGCTCCACCGTAGCGATCAACAACAAGAAGCTGAACACCTGGGACACTTACCCATTGTCCCAGACGCCGCTGAAGCTGCTGCTCGACCGGCGTATCAACCTGTCGTCGGCAAATATTCGTAGCGTTCGGGAAGAACCGGATCTGACGACAATCGTCATGGGTGACCGGTCGATATTTGGCAATTCGACCATCACCATGATGTTCGATCCCAAAACCAGCGATCTCAAACAGTGGACCATCCGCGACAAGCAGGGCCGCGATACCACTGTAATGATCTACAACGTGAAAGAAGGCGGTGACATCCAGAACTCCGCTTTCAAGATTCCCTACACCGCCATACAGCAGGGACAGACCGGAAATTAACAATCCCGCGTTTTTACTTTCGCAGCGCCTGTCACGTACTGGACGAGCGCTGGTTAGAAAACCGAATGATTTCAAGGGAGGGCGCGAAGGCGCCCTTCTTTTTTACGGCGGTCCTCGCCCATGTAACCGACCGTTAACCGTTCCGATTTACCGTCTTCATTAAGGCTAATGGTCACGCGGGGTGGCCGATATGCCGTTGACGCGGGGAATCGCAATGAAGAAAACTCTTTTGACCACCGTCGCGGCGCTTGGTGCCCTGGTGGCCTTCCAATATTCAGCAAACGCGGCCGACCTGATTGAAGAGCCAATCTACGTCGAACCGCCGGTGGTTCACCAGCCCAAGCCGATCGCCACGGGCGGATGGTACCTGCGCGGCGACGTCGGATATCGCTTCAGCGAGACGACGCGTGGTCGGTACAAGACGTTCGAAACCTATCATCCCACCAACACACATTTCTATCAGTACTATGACTATAATGAAATTGAATTGGAGGAGAGTTTCCTGCTCAGCGGCGGTGTCGGCTACCGCTTCAACGACTTCGCTCGCGTCGATCTCACAGCAGACTATTTTAAGAATGACCTTCGCGGAACATCGAACTGCGTGAGCTATCCATCCGATGTGTGCCGTTACGACGATAAGTCCGATGCTGATATCTGGGTTCTGATGGCGAACGCCTATGCTGATCTCGGCACCTACGGCGGTATCACGCCCTATGTTGGTGGCGGACTCGGTTTTGCTCATGTCTCGTATGGGGATATGAAGAACAAGTACAAGTGCGCCAGTTACGTCGCAACTTTCTGCGGCGAAACCTACAAGCACGGTGGCAAGAACAGCTGGCGCTTCGCTTACGGTCTCACGGCCGGTGCCAGCTATGACATCACGGCCAACCTGAAGTTCGACGCGGGCTATAAATGGACGCACGTTAACGGCGGCGAAGCCTTCGGATTTGACTCCATCGACTCCGCTCTCGGCGCCTCCGGCACCCAAGGTTATGACAACGGTTTCGACATCCACACGGTCCGTGCCGGTCTGCGTTACGAGTTCGGCGGAAGCGGTATCGGCAAGGGTAAGGGGCCGGCCATCGCGCAGCCGGTCTATTCCGAGCCCGCGCCGCTCTACTCCGAGCCGGCCCCGATCTATGACGAGGTCGTCTACAAGTAAGCTCCGGCTTAAAACCTTTGACCCCCAGAACCCCGGCCAGAAATGGTCGGGGTTTTTTGCGTTATGCGCTCAGATTTTCGGCGTGGTACGCTCTCCCCGTTCGATATTCTCGACTTGGTCTCAGGTTGAAATGCAGATCCATCTTGTGTGAAGCAGGCTTCAGATTCCCGGACAATCGTGACGACGAAGACAGACATGACACAGCTGACCCTGCGGCCGAACCGACCCTTCGATCTGACACCTCTCGGACGTCTTCTGTCCGACGAAGCCGATCTTGCCTTGGTCAATCCCAGTGCGAAACATCCATTCGACCCGCTCGAATGGCAAGAAAAGTGGCTGAACGAGCCGGATGATGCTTCCTTCTATCTCGTCGACGAGACTGGCCGCGAGGTGGGCTTCTTTGCCCTGCGGGTCGGGATCGGTCCCGAGGTCCGACATCTTGTCTATGTCTTTGTCGAGGAAGAAGCCCGAGGCGGGGCGGGCAAGGAGCTGGCAGCTCACGCCGAAAATGCTGCCAGGGAGCTCGGCGCTATCTCCATTACCCTCAAGGTGGAACTCGACAACGAGCCTGCGATGAAGGTCTACGAGTCTGCCGGGTACGAGGAGCTTGGGCGCTCCAACGGGATGGCGACCATGCGCCGCGACTGGGGGCCTGACTTCAGCTAAGATTTGCGCGCCTGGTGGATTCCAGCATGAAGTGCAACGTGATCATGAGAAGCGGATTTGGACGTCTTTGCCAAGTTCTTTGAGCATGGCTTGGAGAGGCGTGACGAAGCCGAGGCATTTTCTCGGTGTCGTATTG